>JALETS010000173.1 GCA_022781395.1 Lachnospiraceae bacterium
TACCCTATCGGTATTCTATATTCTAACATTTCATCTTCCGGATCGGGTATATGCACCGTTGCACAATGAACCGGATTATCCAACTCAAATCGTTCCTTACCCACGATGATATCCGCACTTTTGATTCTGACATCTCCCACGCGCAAATAATATTTATAGCAATCTATTCTGGGCCAAAAATAGAGTACAGCATTTCTAACACAGATATCAGACAACTGCGCCATCTGTTCTTTGGTAATGGTATAAATGCCATTTTCATCCGGAGTAATGGTAAATGCAGTGTTCAAATATTCCTTTTCAGCACAATGGGTTGTCCAACTCAGATTACCGTCATCCTCATACACCCATCCTTCATTACTTTCATAGTACCGAATGTCTACATCCGGTGCAGCATTACCATATGGATTGGTAATCTTAAAGGTAAGATCCGATTCTCCATCATAAGCACCGTCATAAACTCCTTGTTCAATGCCTTCCTTTACATTTGTCACACCACTTAAATACTCTGTAGAATAGCCCACCGGGTTGTACTGATCCACATGAAAGGTCTTCTTGACACTCTTCACATAGATTGTTTTATCCGATTCCGGCACTTCCAGTATGTAGGCCTGCATCGCATAGCTCTTAGAAGGCACCTCGATAGTTCGCATCTCAGTCTCATAGAACTTCACTCCGTCTTCACTAAACAGCAGGGGGAACGTAAAAATTGCCTTACTGTCAATTCCGGTAATGGCCAGCTTATAGCCGCTCCATTGAGGCTGAAGTGCAATCTGACCATTCTCACCTGCATATCCGGTTGACCACTCGAAGTCCTCCCACTCTTCCCCGTCAATTGACATATAGAAATCCAAATCAACGCCTTTTAAGGGACTGCCCTTAAAAGTGATTGTTACCTGCTCTCTATGGCAAATCGTATATTCTAATGCATCTCCCTCTATCGTTTCCGGCATTGTACCGAAATTATGATATATTTTTAACTCGCCTTCTTTTCTAATATCGCTTTCTTTTAATGGCTTATAATATATTGTCTCCTGTTCAAGTGTCAGACAGTTTTTCCCATCCTTGTCCAATATACAGGAATTCTCGTAATTCACACCGGCACCCGGCACATCCTCGATTACCCAGTCATATCCCTTGGGAATCCAGAACACAAACTCCCCCGCATCGTTGTTAATGTCAACGATCATTTCTCCACGGATCGCCCGTTCGCTTTCCGAATCTACCGAATCATTAAAACCATTGGAGGAATATATAATACTCATTCGTCTAAAAGACTCACGATCTGATTCTTTGGTTTTAATCACTACCTTCTGGCATTCACTTTCATCAAAACCATGACGGAAATCAAAGGTGGCATTCTCCGTAATCTCACCTAAATTGAACAAATAATCACAGCTAGACCCGTCGCTTTCCCGTAATTGATAATAGGTGGCTCCCTTATTACAGGTAATATTGCCATCATATGGTTTGCCATTCAATTGGTTATACGCAATACCGCCAATGGCAAGAAATACCTTTTCCTGATTTTTTACACTCTCCACCTTTATGGGCAAAGTTGCTTTACCACCACTGACTTTTATTTCTTCGCTGACACAATCCTGCGCATCCTTATCAATCTCCACATTGTAACGGATATATACTGTAAATGTATCAATACCTTTTACATTGAAAGTAATTGTATATTCCGCATCTTCACTGGCACTTTCCGCGTCTTCACTGCCATTTTCCATAATGGTTCTATCCAATGAATCCTCATTCCCGGATTCTAATAAATCTTCTGTTTCCTCTGTCTCTGCATCCTCTGTCTCTGTATCATCTTTTTCAGGGATATCTGTTTCCGAATCTTTATTCTCTGTGTCGCCATTCTCCGGATTTTCTGTATCGGTATCCCCATCTTCTACCTTACCTGCTTCTTCCTCCCCAGCCTTTGGCTTACCATTTCCCGGCTGTTCCTCATCTGCCTTCTCTTTCTCTGTCTCATCATTTTCTTCCTTCTCTTTCTCATTTGTCTCCGTATCAACAACAGATGTTATCGTCTTACCATTCTCCATTGCATACGCGGGCATTGGCGCAGATGTTATCATGATAATCGCTGCCAATAGTCCTGCTAAAAACCTGTTGCATTTTCTTCTCATTGGTAGTCCTCCTATAGTTTTTTACTTCACGCCTTTACACTACACGTTGTAAAACCCATATAGCAATTGAGTAAAACTCAGCAATTGTAGAATACCATAAATCATTAGCATCATCTAGTGCCTTTTGACCATTTTACCTAATAATGCTTCATGCATATCGGTAGTTTGACAGCCTAACCTAATGCAAATTACTCCAAAGCTAGCAATGGCTTTATTTATTTGCCAATAAAATGCATCTTTTAACTGTGTGTCTATATAAACAATATGATACCCATGTAACGCTCTGTACGGCTCATATAAACCGTTTGATGTTGTCTGCATGATTTTTTTGCATAATAAATTTAAACAGTAGTGTTACCTTTTGTGTTACCTAAATTATTCACTACTTTTTACATCATTTTTTAGCAATAAAAAAACCCTCAAAGCCTTGATTTAACTAGGTTTAAGGATTCTTAGGGTTGGGCTGTAAGTAATAAGAACTGCCACTCATAACCTGCTTCGCAGGTTATTTCGTCACGGGCTTCGCCCTATAATCAAAAAAGAAGCCTTTGTTACACGAGCAAGCTCGTAACAAGTCTTCTTTTTGATTGCAGTTCTCACTGCTTTCGCGCAGCTTGTAGGGGAATCGAACCCCTGTTTCCGCCGTGAGAGGGCGGCGTCTTAACCGCTTGACCAACAAGCCATCTGTTTGACACTTGCTTATCTTATTATATTTTCCTTCGGAATGCAAGTGTTTTTTGAAAAAATTTTGCAAAAATTTAAATTATATGCAAAATTAACAATATTTATCCCTTCCATTAAGGGCAGTCTATAACACCTTGCTTAAGAAATCAATTGTTCTGGGCTCCTTGGGATGATTAATCACTTCATCCGGTGTACCCTCTTCCACGATGTAGCCGCCCTCCATAAAGATAACACGGCTTGCCACTTCTCTGGCAAATCCGATTTCATGGGTTACTACAACCATGGTCATGCCCTCTCTTGCCAGTTCTTTCATAACAGCCAGTACTTCTCCTACCATTTCAGGATCAAGAGCACTGGTAGGCTCATCAAACAGTAGAATATCCGGGTTCATTTCCAATGCTCTGGCAATTGCCACACGCTGTTTCTGTCCACCGGACAACTGACTTGGATAAGCATCCGCCTTATCGGCCAGCCCTACTCTTTCAAGTAACTTCATAGCCTTATCTTTAGCCTCTGTCTTCGATAAGGTCTTGAGATGCACCGGTGCCAGGGTCATATTTTTCAATACGGTAAGGTGATTAAACAGATTGAAATGCTGGAATACCATACCGATATTCTCACGCACTTTATTGATATTGGTATGCTTATCGGTAACATCCTGTCCATCAATAATGATCTGTCCGGAAGTTACCGTTTCCAACTGGTTCAGACAACGAAGCAGCGTAGATTTACCGCTTCCCGAAGGCCCCAGCAATACTACTACTTCTCCCTCGGACACATCCAGGCTGATATCCTTTAATACTTCCAGAGAGCCAAAATTTTTCTTCAAATTACGAACGGAAATCTTATTATCTGCCACGGTTGATCCTCCTCTCAAGCTTCTTGGATACCTTACTCAAAGTAATAATAACAACCATATACATAACGCCGACAATAGCCCATGTCTGCAGATTCTTGAATGTATTACCCATGATTGTCTTACCTACATTGGTCAGTTCCGGGAATCCGATAACGGACAGAATGGAGGTATCTTTCAGGGTAATAATGAACTGGTTGATAATAGAAGGTATCATAGTACGGATTGCCTGAGGAATCACCACAAGCCACATAGAAGCACCGTAAGAGAGTCCGAGACTTCTGCCGGCCTCCATCTGACCTCTGTCCACACTCTGGATACCTGCTCTGATAATCTCAGCCATATATGCGCCACAGTTCATGGAAAGCGCGATCGTACCTGCCTGCAGTGCATTCAGTCTGAAATTCGTAAAACCAATCCCCTGAATACCTGCCGGTACACCGAAATAGATAAAGTATGCCAATACAATAAGTGGCACACCACGTACCGCATCCACATAAACTGTACCAATACAATTAAGCACTCTGTTATGACCCACATTCATTAATCCAAAGATCATACCGATCACCATTGCAAACACAAGGGAAAGCAGGGTCAATAAAAGAGTCTGACCGAGCGCCTTAAGAAGCATTGTACCATATGTCTGAATTATCATTACCATAATACTGTCTCCAATTTCCAACTTACTCTCAGCCCGGCAACAATAACATCCGTCATTATTCCCGGCAAAGGATTAAAACACCCGGGCAGCAGCTTAGCTGCCCAGGTTTCCTGTTTATATTTATCATGCCTTTCTCTCAGCCCGCAAACTTTGGGCCGAAGGCACAAATTTGCGTGTGAAAAATCTTCCGCATATGGATTTTTCACACTAGTTGCCTAAATATTTAGCAAGGATTTCATCATACTTGCCATTAGCCTTGATATTTGCAAGACCTGCATTGAACATATCAAGAAGCTCCTGATTCTCTTCATTCATGATAGCGAAACCGTAAGGTGCACCTTCGCTCTCCATTCCTTCAGGGATCACCAGTGCAAGACCACCGGTCTTAATAGAGTCAGCCATGATAGGTGTATCTTCTACACAGGCTGCGGAGTTGCCAAGGATAACATCCTGATACATGGTAGGTGAATCTTCAAATACTGTTACGGTAAAGCCATATTCATCTTTCAGGCTGTTAGCAAAGTCTGCACCTGCTGTACCGTTCTTAACTGCCACATTCTTACCTGCCAGATCAGCATATCCTGTAATATCACTTCCCTCGGGAAGAACAAATGTCTGTGTTGCATCATAATATCCGTCAGAGAAAATCCAACCGGAATCAATTCTTTCCTGCTTGATTGTAGCGCCTGCGATCAGACCGTCTGCCTGACCGGCCTGTACTGCTGCAACGGCTGCATCCCATCCGAGACTCTGTAACTCATATTTGAATCCCTGATCTTCTGCGATAGCTGCCAGAACGTCCACATCAATACCTACAAAATCACCGTTCTCATCAGTAAACTCAAAAGGACGGAATACGGTATCTGTTGCAATGATCCAAACCTTATCATCTGCAGATGCTGTATCATCAGCAGTTTCTTCTGCAGCTGGCTCTTCTGCTGCTGTCTCTTCTGTAGCATCCTCTGTTGTCTCTTCTGCTGCTGTTTCCTCTGCAGCGGGCTCTGTTGTTGCTGTTGCTGTCTCACCGGAACCACAGGCTACCATAGAAAGTGCCATGCATCCGATCAGAGACATTGCTAATAATTTCTTCATAATACATCCTCTCCTCTTTCTTTTGGGATTATCCCCTATTAACATGAAAGACGGTGTATCTGTAATCTGTTACACCGCCTTTGATGCTTCTTATTCAGTATAGGTATTTTTGATAGCCTTGTCAAGA
>JALETS010000186.1 GCA_022781395.1 Lachnospiraceae bacterium
TAAAAATGCACAATTATTTCGATATTTTCTACGAATATCCAAAACATTTCACAAAACCAAAAAGAAAACTTTTCAAATGTTCTGTCAAATAACATTTTTTCACATATAATACAATGATCTTAGTGATTTTGCTTTCTAAGAAAGGAATTCTCTATGAAACAACCTATTTCGCTTGCAATCGTCGGTCGCGCCAAGGATACCGTTAATTATGAAGCAGCGGCCGGACAGTTTGGAATCAACTATTTTACCACTTTAAACATACAGGCCGCCTCCTCGGCTACCCATCTGCTTCTTCCCGGCGGCGGCGATATCACTCCCGCTCTGTTCGGTCAGACGAATCACGGCTCTTATCATATAGATACCGAACTGGACCTTCTGCAATTCCAGGCACTGGAAAACTTTATCGCCTCCGGCAAACCCATTCTGGGTATCTGCAAAGGATTGCAGCTTATCAATGTTCATTTCGGCGGTACCATCACACAGCATATTGACACTGCCGATCAGCATAGATGGATTGGCAAAGATCAATTACATTATGTTTATCACAGCAGTCTAAGTCGTCTGGATTTCTTCTATCAGCTCTACGGTAACAGCACCCTGGTCAACTCTGCCCATCATCAGGCTATAGAACATCCGGGCAATCATCTGATTCCCGTATGTCGGGCAGTTGATAATATAATCGAAGGTCTTATGCATGATTCGCTTCCCATTCTTGCAGTGCAATGGCATCCCGAGCGCATACTAAAAAGCGGCGGTGACATACTGCTTCAGCACTTTCTGTCACTCACCGCTCTGTAAGTCTGACTATTTTCTGTTTTTTAACAAAAGTTCCAGCTGACTAATGCCTTCATCAAACCGTTCTCTCTGCATCTCACTCTTGGATTTAAATCTCTCTTTTGCATTGGAAGACACTATTTCAAACAGGCTTTTCATCATATGGATAATCATTTTACCCGTCTCCGGATCTACATCCTTCAACGCTGCTCCTATTTTGTGTATGCTTCTAAACCAGTTCTCTGTAAAATCTATCAGATTGTCTGTCTCCGATGCCAGCACAATCTGATAGAAGGTATCGACAAAGGTATGCATCTGCTCCTGATTTAGTGAAAGGATCCATTCGTTCAAGGCTTCATCCATAAACTTACGTCCGGCCCGGATTTCCTCCACCACATGAAAGGAATCTCCCTTAATCAACCATGTATAGGGATTATGCTGGGCTACACCGAGCGTCTTACTCTCCACTGCCTGATAGCACCCATCTGAATACAACAGCATCCCTACCAAAGAAGACCTTGGAATTGTTTTATGGATTCTGTCTTCTATCTGGTCATATGCGCTCTTTTGTTTTACTTCCGGTCTGAAGCCCGGCCCATCATGGTCGTAGATCCGTATGATACGCTTTCTTGTCTTATCATCACATTTCATGGCAGAATAGACCGCCAGATTACCACCCTTGGAGTGGCCGCCCACATAGAAATCTCCCTTTATGTTTTTGGCAGTTTCCTCCAAATATTCCACGCTCATAAGCTGTCCCGGTACCGGTTCTGAAAAAGCAAGGTTCAAATCTTCCTTCCATCCCACAATATTCTCATCTGTTCCCCGGAAAGCCACATAATAAATCCCATTCGACAACAGAAAAGTTACCGCAGAAAACTGTGTTTCTTTATCCAGCTCTATTCGGTTTACATAATTCCCAATTTTTAAACCTCCAAAACGTTTGCTGCGATAGATTCCCAGAAAAAGTGCTGTATTATCTGTCCTGTATCTCTCATCCGCATATAGATGATCATAGGATTCATGGTTTACCAGATCATAAAGGGTCACCATCGGTTTCTTTTCCCCAAGGATCGGCACCATACCATCAAATTTCAAGTATGCAAGCTGACTTAAGACCAGACTGTCCACATCACTAAAAGGCTTTTCATCTAAAGTATAATCACCATATTCTTTCAGATAATCCAGAATTGTACCCATCGCAAACCCTGCCTTTCTACAATTTTGCCTCCAGATGCTCAATATTCTTGATCAATACAGATACAGTACCGTCCGGGTTAGTAATAAACTCCACACTACGGGGATTCTTATACTGATCCATCGGTATTTTGATCTCAATTCCGGTATCCGTATACAGATGCTGACTCTGATACTTACGCACCGTATTTTCACTCTGAGGCTGAATTTCTTCCTTAACCATATCATATTTTTCCATCTTATCCTGAAAAGCAACCTTAAGTTCCGGCTGTTCCTCAAATATCTTCTCTGCCAGTTCTTCTA
>JALETS010000192.1 GCA_022781395.1 Lachnospiraceae bacterium
TGTAGAACAGGTAGACGTTTATGAGCAGGAGCAGCCGGATGGCAGATTCCTGAAGCACATTAAGTTCCGTTTTCCGGTGTATTTCAATGGTTCGGAAATAGAAGAACTTAGTTGGGACAATGAAAATACCGTTGAGACGGTATGTTTATTGTCCAAACTCCATGAAGCAAAGCATCATGTGAATGTAACACTGGATATGGATTTGACAGCTGTGGAGAGTAAGGCGACGTATGAGGAAATTAAGAAATATGTGGCTGAGCATAATGATGGAATGAAGGTTTCTAACCTTTATATTGCGCAGGTGAAGGCTAAGCATGGAATCATAGAACGTGAGAACTATAATTTGCCTAAGTTGGAAGATGCGAAGCAGCCACAGTGTCCGAAAGAGAAAGAGGATGCGATTGTGGAGGCATTGAGATTTTTTCGGATGATTTAAAATTTGATTGACAATTGAGTATTACAGTAGTAACCTAAATCTATTATTTTTTGAAAGGAAATTTTTCGGATGAGCAGATTTGTATCCAAATCTTCATACGTAAATGTGGTAGCCAAGCATGCGGGACACGTGGATGGTTTTGTTGTTGTATGTAAAGATAGTGGATACAGAGAAGAGTAGAATTTCAGAATATATAGGATATACGTATACGCTGACCACTTATCTTTTCTGGGTAAGTGGTCTTTTTTATTATTTAGGCCGGATAATAAAAGTAATCAGATTAGAAAGTGAGGGGTAAAACATGCATGAATATAAAATAGAGACAGATTGTCTGGATATTGAGTTGGTAGAACCTCAAATAAAATATGCTGAAGATATTTGGAATTTCCGTCAGGAGATAATTAATAATGATGCAAATAGTGAAAATCAATTTGCAGGATGCGGTTGTCTTGATAAATGTAACTCTGCAGAGGAATGGATTCGTATATGCAAATTGAGGAATAGTGAGGAAACTTGTAATGAGGGAGGAACAACGGTACCTTCAGATATGTATCTTGCAGTACGAAAAAGCGATAACAGAATTGTGGGAATTATTGATTTGAGACACCACATTGATCACCCTATTCTTGGAACATGGGGCGGTCATACTGGCTATTCGGTTCGTCCTTCAGAAAGAAGAAAAGGATATGCTAAAGAGATGCTTCGTTTGAACATCAAAAATGCAAGAAATTTGGGTATCAAAAAAATGCTGGTTACCTGTGATGAAACCAATAAAGCCAGCGAACAGACTATTATTTCAAATGGAGGCATTTACGAAAAAAGCATTGAAGTTGAAGGTACTATGATAAAAAGATATTGGATAGATTTAACGAAAGTAGGTGGAGAGGGATGAGATACTATCGTATTCACACTGCTGATATAGCATATATCACGCAGCAGCCGAGAGGGATTTTTACTACAGTTGGTAAATTGGTTGACGCAGATATTCTATCTGAGGAGGAAACTGCAGAATACTGGAAGAATCGTGCCTATTTCGAAAAGGTATTGCGGTGCCTTCCTTTTATGAAGAAGGCAATCCGGACAAGGCCATCACTTGGTTTAAAGATACACCTGAGGGAAATCGGATTTATTCTGAAATGACATTTTACCGTGAGATGGCAAGAAAGTACGGGACGCAGTTATATATGTCTGAGTGTGATGAGATTCCCGGGGAAATCATCTACGAGGATGATTTTCAGATTGCCATCAAGAATCAGAGGACAGATATTTGTATTACAACACATAAAATATAGGAGCATCTTATGAGAAAAATACTATGTTCGACAGGGGCATTGTTTCCGCGGACAACCCCCGAAAAATATGCGGCGCTTGGTGATATGGCGGATAAACTGTACTGTGATGGATTTGAGTTCATGGTGGACAGTACGATGTATGAAAATGTGGACAAGCTAATTCAAATCGTTAAGCCATTGAAGTTATGGATTTCGGTGGTGCACTGTCAGAAATCACTGGGGGAGTCTTTATGCGGTATGAAAGCTTGGTTTGACGGGACAGGATATCATGAATACAGAATGACTGATGAGGAGGACCGGGCAGCCTTCGAAAACGGGATAAAACGCTTTCGAGTGAATCTCGAGATTGCCAATGCCTTCGGCGCAGATAAAATGGTGCTCCACCTCTGGAATGGTATTGTATCCGATAAAAATCTTTCAAAAAACATCGAACGATTTAGTGTGTTAGATGATCTGGCGGAGGCTTCCCGGGTAGAACTGATGATTGAAAATGTGGTATGTAACCAAAAGAATCCTCTCGAGAATATGAAAAGAGTGCACGAGGCATACCAAAACGCCACCTTTGTCTTTGACACTAAGATGTCTGAGTTTCACAATCAGACCATGGAACTGTTTTTGCCTGAGTGGGACTGGCTGCTTCGGGAGCGGCTGATATCGCTCATGCACATCAATGACTATAATGGCGGGTACATGGACTGGAGCAATCTGAGAAGAGACTGATGGCGTATATGAAGGCCTTGCAGAAGCTGGAAGCAATGGAGAGCATTGTGGAGGAATAGTCAGTGAGTTGGAAATTTGAAATCACAATTTATAATTTCAAGAAAGCAAAAGAGTAGGAGGAATACTGTGGGAGAAACAACAGAATTGGTGACGATAGAGAATATCCAAAATAGTGTGTATGTAATACGTGGGCAACAAGTTATGCTTGACTATGATTTGGCTGAGATTTATGGATATGAAGTGAAGCGCTTAAATGAACAAGTAAAACGTAATATCGCAAGATTTCCAGATGTTTTTATGTTTCAGTTGACAAGGGATGAGATAGATTTCGTGAAGTCGCAATTTGCGACTTCACGAAAAAATAATATGTATGAAGGTCAGGAAGGAGGTAGAAGAAAAGCACCATATGCATTTACCGAACAGGGTATATATATGTTAGCTACTGTCCTCAGAGGTGAACTTGCAGAACAGCAGAGCATTTTTATTATGCGAGCATTTCGAGAAATGCGTCATTATATAAAATAAAATTAGCAGTTTGTTTCACAATCAGAGATGCGACTTGTTACAGCAAAGGTATCTGAGATTTCTGTTCAAGTTGCGGGAGTTACGGATTGAAAAAATAGAGCGGAAGAAAAAATTGGAAGTATACAAAGAAGCATAGATATGCTTAATGAGAATTTTGTTTCGGATAAAGATTATAAAAATTTTGTTATATATAAAGGACAGAAATTTGAAGCAGATGTCGCTTACATAGATATATATCAGCAAGCAAAAAAGAGTATATATGTAGTAGATGATTATGTGAATACAAAGACTTTGCAGCTTTTATCACAGAAACACATGGGGGTAGAAGTGATTCTTTTTACAGAAAATGGTCATGGAAAAAGAGGATTTTTGACAGCATCAGTAGTAAGTGATTTTGTTCAACAATATTCGCCGTTAAAAATTAAGCCTAATCCCGATTGCCACGACAGGCTAATTGTACTTGATTATGGTGAGGAGACAGAACTGGTTTATCACTGCGGAGCATCCAGTAAAGATGCAGGAAAGAAACTTTGTGCTATTAATCAGATTACAGAAACCGCGATTATTCATCCGGTAATAGATAGATTACTTTCGTTGCCGGATAAACAGATATAACTTGCGGTCGATTTTTTCGACCGCAAGATTGATGTTATGAGGTGATAAGAATGTCTAAAGAGAAGATAAAAGTGTATCTCTACACTCGTGTCTCAACAGCTATGCAGATAGATGGTTATTCACTGGAAGCACAGAAAACTAAAATGAAAGCATTTTGGGACTATAATGAATATGAGATTGTTGGCGAGTATGAAGATGCGGGAAAATCCGGTAAATCCATAGAAGGAAGAATTGCTTTTAATCAGATGATGGACGATATCAAATCAGGAAAAGATGTAGTGTCTTATGTCCTTGTATTCAAACTTTCCAGATTTGGTAGAAATGCAGCAGATGTACTTGCTACACTACAGGTGATGCAGGACTTTGGAGTTAATCTGATTTATGTAGAGGATGGAATTGACTCATCTAAAGATGCCGGTATGCTTATCAGGGGGTTCGAATGTGGAGCAGAATTGTAAGTATGACATCCGAGGTGTTTGATTCGATAACGAATCATATTAGAAAACAATTGATAAAGGAGCAATAGGTTATGGTATTAGAAACAGAAAGACTGATCCTCCGTCCATGGGAGGAGAAGGATGCAGAAAGCTTATATAAATATGCAAAAGATCCAGAGGTTGGTCCGATTGCAGGATGGCCTGTTCATACAAGTGTGGAAAATAGCCTTGAAATCATAAAAAACGTGTTATCGGCAGATGAAACATATGCTGTGTGTCTGAAAGACGACAATGTGGCGATAGGCAGCATAGGTTTAATTCCTCCTGCTCAGTCGCATACAGCTGCAGCAGATGATGAAATAGAGGTGGGGTATTGGATTGGAGTTCCTTTCTGGGGACGAGGACTGATTCCTGAAGCGGTTAGAGCATTACAGAAGCATGCTTTTCTGGATTTAGGCTGTAGTGCTATGTGGTGCGGATATTATGATGGAAATGAAAAATCAAAACGATGCCAGGAAAAGTGCGGCTTTGTGTATCATCACACGGAAGAAAATAAACTGTGTGAACTTATGGGAGATGTAAGAACAGAGCATTTTACTTTTCTTACAAAACAAGACTGGCTGGATAATCAGAATAAGAAGTTGGTTTTTTATGTTCATGGAAAAGGTGGCAGCTCTTCAGAATCTGAGCATTACAAACCATTTTTTAGCGACTATGACGTATTGGGGTTTGATTATAAAGCTGAGAATCCATGGGAGGCTAAGGAAGAGTTTTGTGATAAGGTAAAGGAACTTAAAAAGACATATAGTGAAATGATTCTTGTTGCCGGCAGCATTGGGGCTTATTTTTCTATGAACGCAGGAATTGGCGATTATTTTGAAAAAGCATATTTTATTTCGCCGATTGTAAATCTGGAGAAACTGATACTTGATATGCTTTCCTGGGCAGGAGTAAGCGAAAGAGAACTGGAAGAGAAAAAAATTATTCCGGTTGATTTCGGAGATGACTTATCCTGGGATTATCTTCAGTATGTCAGAAATAATAAGATTAACTGGAAGGTGCCGACTGAAATATTGTATGGAAGCATGGATAACCTGCAGTCGATCGATACGATCAATGAATTTGTTAATGATAATGGCGCAGGGCTCACGGTAATGGAGGGTGGAGAGCACTGGTTTCATACTAAGGAGCAGATGAGATTTTTGGATAAATGGATGCAGGAGTTCAAGAAAAAACCGTTGGTATGAATTGTCATATTATGGTACAATAACTTATAGTTGCGGTTACTTCGGCAATAATTCAGTCAGTGCAGAAGATGGCAGATTCCTTTACATGCAGAGCGTTGTGTGCCTTAGCAAAAAGGAAATCTCACGTTTTATAGGAGCCAATGAACGGCGGATATGTATCCGCCGTTCATTGCTTTAACCACATTGCTATTCTTCATTAGATTCTTTTTCCAATTCCTTTGTTCTTTTCTTATAGATTACTGCTGAAATAGAAAGTGCAGCAAAACACATAACAAAGATTAAAATGCACATTATAACAAAGGTAGCAATGGCGGCTTCCAGTGCATGGTAGTTCAGATAATTAACAATCGCAAATATCGCGGAAGAAAGGATTGCAGCAACAACACTTAAAATAAAGTTGGTCTTTCCATTGGCTTTCAGATGTCTGTCCCAAATACCGTTTTTGATGCAGGCAGCACCAAGGTAGATTGCCAAAAGCATAAATATGATCCATTCACCGGCGACTATTCTGATATCAGAAAAGCCCCAAATGCCCTGTTGTACAAAAAGGGAAATCAATAATGCCCAGAACGCAAACCAGCATCCATTCCTTTCAATGTGTAATAGTTGTTCTTCCTGACGTTCGTCTAAATTACTCTTCATTTTCTTCATCTGGCTTATCCTCCCAAAATAAATCGTTTAATGTAAGATCCAGTGCCCAGCAGATTGCAAGACACAGCTTCAGTGACGGATTGAACTCTCCGGATTCTATCATGCCGATCGTTTGTCTGGTTACGCCTGCTTTCCTGGCAAGCTCTGCCTGTGACATGTTCAGTTCTATTCGTCGAAATTTGATTTTCAGATTTCTCATATAACCTGCCTCCTTGAAAATCATTATACTCACTTCTTTCTAAATGTCAACTATAATTTGCATAAAAAAAATATAATTTACTTTTGAACAATATTTTTAACTATTGACAACAGTATCGTACTGCGATATAGTATAAATGTATTGCAGTACGATATATCGAAGTAAGATAATGGAGGAAGATAAATGGACGCACATATTAAAAAAGTGTATGTACCTATGACCGAAACGGGTTTCTATATTCTACTGTGCTTAAGAACCCCCAATCATGGATACGGCATTGTTCAGACGGTTAAGGAGCTTACAGATTCCGAGATAATATTAAGTCCCGGTACGATGTATGGCAGTCTTTCCAAGATGGAGAAGGATGGCCTCATTACATTTGTTCGGGAAGAAGATAAGCGTAAGATCTATCAGATTACAGAACTGGGTGAAGAAGTATTGAATCTGGAGTTGAGAAGAATTAAACGCCTTTATCAGAATGCAAAGGAGATGACGAAATGAGTAATACTAAGACACAATTTAAATGGTTTTCGATACCGGAATACGATAAAGAGCAGGAATATTTAAGGCAGATGCATAAGTCGGGCTGGAAGCTGGTGCGGATAGGATTCCCGGGAGTTTATCACTTTGAGGCATGCCAGCCGGAGGACGTGGTTTATCAGCTGGATTATAATCAGGAAGGAACAGAGCATAAAACGGAATATGTGCAGATGTTTACAGACTGTGGCTGGGAATTTTTATTTGATTTTGTAGGATACAGTTATTTCCGGAAAGCAGTGAAAGACATGAACGGAGAGGAAGAGATATTCTGTGATGATGCCTCCAGGCTGGACATGATGAAACGTGTTTTCAGAGGACGCATTGTTCCGCTTATCCTTATTTTCATCGGTATTGTCTGGCAGTTGATCTTACAGTCGATGGATTTCTACGGAGACAGGGATCCGGTCCGGGTATTTTTGCTGGCATTATTTGGTGTGACATTTGTACTGTACAGTATTCTGTTTGTGCAATTTGCAGTGCAGTTTTATGCCTATAAGAAGAGGATGAAAAGCCGTTAGCTGGAAACCGTGATGCAGCCGGTTAATCATTGACTTCACAGAATCCTATATGATAGTATGGCAGTTAACGGGAGACTGTTATTTTAGGAGAGATACCACATATGAAGAATGTGTTGCGGAAAATAAAAAACAGAGGAATTACAATTAAGGCAATCGGTATTGGGATGCTGTTTCCCTTTCTGTTTGGGTGTGCACTTATTTCCTATTATAATATCAGGTTACAGTCAAAACTTCTGATAGTCTCCGAAAAGAATGCCATAAGAGTGGGGAACGGGAATGACATGCATAGACTGCTTATGGCGCAGAGAGTATGTATTATTCTTATGGTTCTGTTAATTGGAGTAGTAGCAGTGCTTCTCTATACGCAGGTAATTAGAATCATAAAGCAGTATGCGCAGTGTGCTGCCCGCGGAGAACTGTTGGATGGCAAAGGCATTCTGGAATTGCGGCAACTGGCAGAGGCATATAATGACATGTGTGATAAGCAGTGTGAGAAAGCCGGGCAACTTCGCAAGCATATTGAAAATGATACATTGACTAAAGTGGTAAAACAGGGAGCTTTTGAAAAGATAGTTGGTAAAATACTGGATGGAGAAGAGGAACGGGGATGTCTTCTGCTGATCGATACTGATAAACTGAATGAAATCAATGATTCTTACAGTCATGATATGGGAGACGCTGTATTGAAGAATATTGCAGCCACGCTGGAACGCAGCTTCAGGAGCTGTGACTGTATCGGAAGAATCGGTGATGATGAGTTTGCTGTCTGGCTGGGGGAGTTATACCGGGACAGTACGGAATATATCCGTAAGAGAATCGCGGCAATCAATGACAGGCTGCTTCATCCTGAGGATGGTATACCACCTGTTACATTAAGTGTAGGTGTGGCTTTCAGTTGTCCCGGAGATAATTACAAGAGTTTGTTTAAGAGAGCAGAGAAAGCACTGTACCGGGTAAAAACAGGCGGAAGATGCGGCTGTGAAGTGCAGGATGAATAGACTGTTAAGTATATCGTGATGATAATTCTACATTATGAATTTCCATATTGCCCTATGCCCGGCTTTTTACTATACTATACTTTAGGGAGTGGAAGCCCTATAAATTGACAAATATAAGCTAAGGGAGACTGTTATGGGTGGATTTTTTGGTGTAGCTTCGAAGGAAGACTGTATTTTCGATCTGTTTTTTGGGACGGATTATCATTCTCATTTGGGAACAAGACGTGCGGGAATGGCGCTCTATAGTAAAGAGCAGGGGTTTGACAGAGCTATTCACAATATTGAAAATGCCCCTTTTCGTACCAAATTTGACAAAGATGCGAACACAATGCACGGGACATTAGGAATTGGGTGTATTTCCGATTATGAACCGCAGCCGCTGATCGTTCGATCTCATCACGGTACTTATGCCATTACGACGGTAGGTAAGATTAATAACAAGGATGAGATTTTAGAAGAATTATTTAAGAGTGGTCATGGACATTTTCTGGAAATGAGTGGCGGTGATATCAATTCAACGGAACTGGTAGCAGCTGTTATCAATCAGAGGGACAACCTGATCGAAGGAATTCAATATGCACAGGAGCTGATTGACGGTTCTATGACCATGCTTCTGATGACGCCGAAGGGAATTTATGCTGCTAGAGATAAGTATGGCCGTACACCGGTTACGATAGGTAAGAAAGAGAATGCCTACTGCATCTCCTTCGAGAGCTTTGCCTATTTGAATCTGGGCTATGTCTCGGAGAGAGAGCTTGGCCCGGGAGAGATTGCCATTGTAACACCGGAGGGTGCCAAAACATTAGTGGCTCCGGGCAAAGAGATGAAGATCTGTACTTTCTTATGGATCTATTATGGCTATCCGTCTTCTTCCTATGAAGGAATCAGTGTGGAGAAGATGCGTTACGATTGTGGCGCAATGCTGGCAAGGAGAGATGATGTTCATCCTGATATCGTGGCAGGTGTGCCCGATTCCGGTACGGCACATGCCATAGGTTATGCCAATGAATCCAGAATCCCTTTTTCACGCCCGTTTATCAAATATACACCGACCTGGCCCAGGTCGTTCATGCCTACCATTCAGAGCCAGCGTAATCTGATCGCCAAGATGAAACTGATTCCGGTACATGATCTGATCAAAGGAAGAAGCCTGCTGCTCATCGATGATTCCATTGTACGGGGAACCCAGCTTAGGGAGACAACAGAGTTCTTATATCAGAGCGGTGCAAAGGAGGTACATATCCGTCCGGCCTGTCCGCCGTTGCTTTACGGCTGTAAATATCTGAATTTCTCAAGATCCACTTCGGAGATGGAACTGATTGCACGTCGTGTGATACAGGAGATGGAGGGTGAAAATAAATATCCGAATCTGAATGTTTATGCAGATCCGGATAGTACGGAATATCGGGATATGTTAGAGAAGATCAGAGAAAAACTGAACTTTACTTCTCTGCGTTATCATCGACTGGATGATATGATGGAGTCCGTCGGCATTGATAAGTGCAAGCTCTGCACCTATTGCTGGGATGGACGCGAATAGGGGTTGATGCGCTGTTGTTTCAGCCAGAAATCCATCATAAATTTTTGAGGTAATATTTTCGAAAAGATGTGGCAGATGTTGACATAGAGGCTATAGATCGACAGATCTTTGCCGCGGTCGGCATCTGCTATTGCTTTTCGTGCCACTTTTGCCGTAGATGACATACTGAAAAATTTTGAAACGGTCTTAGAGGCTCCAATGTTGGCTCTGCTGAAGAAGTTTGTTTTCATCCAGCCGGGACAGACAGCGGTGGCAGTAATTCCAAGGTCTTTGAGCTCCACGTGCAGCGACCTCGTATAATTACGCACGAAGACCTTAGAGGCACTGTACAGATTCATATAGGGCAGCGGCTGAAAAGCAGACTGAGAGGATATGTTAATAATATGGGAGCCTCTGCACATATGCGGAATACATGTCAACCCTACAGCAACTACTGCGTTAATGTTGAGACTTAGCATGTTAATGGATTCCTCGACGTCAAGATCAGCATAGGAACCAAATATACCGTAGCCTGCATTGTTGATCAGATAGCAGACCTGTACATCCTCAGCAGACAGCATCTGGCCGAGAAGCTTTATTTGGGACAAATCGGACAGATCCATAGAGATTGATTTGATCTTAGTGCCGAATTCCCTTCTCAATGTGTCCAGCCTGTCCTGTTTTCTGGCAATCGCCCAGATTTCCTGAATGTTTTTCTTTTGATTGATTATTCTGACAAATTCTTTGCCGAGCCCGGAGCTGGCACCGGTTATAATTGCAATGTTTTTCATATTAATAATCATGCCTTTCTCTCAGCTTGAATATTTTTCATATGGATTTTCACACTATTATATCAAAACATATGCGGAAAGAAAAGATTGTATTCTTGTTGGGAAAAATTATCAATTACCATTGACGAAAAGAGCCGTAATCTGTATAATGATTTTCATGTGAGGGAGTAATCGGCACTTATATTACAGTGCGATATGCCAACATACTGAAAGAAGTTCGGATTTACAAACTGCTTTCTGGTATATCTTAATTGATGAGACTCATGTATAGCGAGGAATGCTATGCGTGTGTCTTAAGAATGAATGTAGAGGATAGATACCGTATAGTATCTATCCTTTTAATATGTGCAGAAATTTACAACAGATTGGAGAAGAGACTATGATTGTTTTTTTGACGGTGCTTGCAACAATTTTTATTGCGGAAATGGGAGACAAGACGCAGCTTCTGCTGGTGGCTATGGCGGGAAAATATAAGATTCCCCATATCCTTACAGGAACCTGGCTTGCGACAGTAGTTCTGAATGTGTTAGCGGTCTGTGTAGGGGCTGCCCTCAGTAATTATCTGGATATGCGGCTTATTAAGATGATTGCTGGTCTTGCTTTCTTCTGGTTTGCATATGCTACATTAAAGGGAGAAGATGATGAAGAGGAAGAGAAGGAGATGAAGCACAACTGGGGTCCGATATTTGCAATCTTCGGTTCTTTCTTCATCGGAGAACTGGGCGACAAGACCCAGTTGACCGGGATTACGATGGCGGCAACATATACGGATCACAGCATCATGAATGCGTTTTATGTATTCTTAGGCTGTACCATGGGTCTGATCTTAGCGGATCTGATCGGACTGATTGTAGGTGTGGTTTTAAAAAGTAAAATGCCCGCCGGAATCTTAAATATCATATCCTTTTTCATTTTTGCGGTGTTTGGCATTGCCAGTATCAGGGAGGCAATGCGGTTGATCTGCGGAGCTGACAGTATCCGGGCGGTTGTAGGCTATGTTGCAATAACGGTCATTTTTGCAGCTATTTGCGGGATTACTTTTTATCGGCATAAAACAGAGAAGATAAAGTAAGAAAAAGATGTCATTTTACAAAGTTTTCTGTTAGAATGGATAAAAAGCAGGTTGTGTAGGAGGAAAACCGGAATATGTTATTCAAATGTAAGAACTGTGGCGGTAATGTGGTATATGAACCGGGCAGGGGACAGATGTACTGTCCACATTGCGAAAGTATAGAGAGTCAGGATGTAATGAAAGGCAGTTCTATGACACAATGTGTCAACTGCGGAGCACCGGTTGAGGTAAAGGACTATCTTTCAGCCGCAAAATGTGAACACTGCGGCAGCTACCTGGTATTTGACGAGCGGGTGGAAGGTGTTTACGAGCCACATATGATCTTGCCTTTTCGGGTGAATAAGGATGCAGCGGTGGAGGCTATGAACCGAGAATTCAGCAAAAGACTCTTTACCCCATCGGACTTTATGTCAACCAAAAGTCTGGAGCAGATGGAAGGTATCTATGTGCCTTTCTGGCTTTATGATTATCAGGCAGAGTATGATTTTCAGGGTGAAGGCACTAAAGTAAGAAGATGGACCAGCGGAAATACGGAGTATGTGGAGACTTCCTACTATGAAGTGATCCGTAAGATGAATGTGGATTTCGATAAGATACCTGTGGATGCTTCCTATGCCATGGAGGATGGTATCATGGATCTGATGGAGCCGTACAGTTATCAGGAACTGATTGGCTTTGAACCGAAATATATGTCCGGCTTCTATGGTGAGATTTACAATCAGGGTGCGCCGGAACTGGAAGGCAGGGCACAGGTCAAGGCGCGCAACGCATCTAAGGAGATGATGCAGGCTTCTTTGCGGGAGTATGGTACAGTTAGGCCTTATCGGGATGATTTAGAGCTTGCCAGGGATGGCGTGAATTATGCCTTGATGCCGGTATGGAAGTATGTGTATCAGTATAAAGGGCAGACCTACCAGTATCATGTGAACGGGCAGACCGGTAAGGTCATCGGTATTACGCCGATTTCCAAAGAAAAAGTGCTCTTGTATGGTGCATCGGTATTTGCTGTTGTAACGGCGGCCTGTGCACTGGCAGTGAGAATACTGGAGATTTTATAAGGGGTAACGGGATATGAAAGAATATTTTCGCTATTTTAAATGGCTTTATGTGATTTTGGGATTGTTGTTGTTAATCCTGCTTATATTGAATGCAGGGCAATGGGGTATTGCCAGGGCAGTCAATTATCAGAGAACGAATCAGCAATGTATGACGGAAGAAAGAGTGTTTGATTATGGTGATGTTCTGAGCGGTAAAGAAGAAGAGAAGCTCCGTAAGCTGATTGCCAAGAGGGAGAAGCAGACCGGCTGCGACATTGTGATAATTACGCTGAATGAATCCCTCAAGGAATATGCTAGGGAGCTGGAACCGGGAGTAAGCTATGATGAGTTTGTCCGGGTTTATGCGGAGCATTTCTGGGAAGACAACAAGATGGGATATGATGTGCCGGATGGTGATGGCGTTGTACTGGTAGATAACTGGTACCGGGAGGATGATGGTAATATTTATACCTGGATGTGTACGACCGGCAGGGCAAAGAGTGCCTATTCCGATGTGGCAGTAGATCATATTTTGGATAACGTATACCGCTACATAGAAACGAATCCATACAAAGCATACAAGACCTTTGTCAATGATTTCTACCATGACATGATAGGCATACAGGTATTCCATACCTATGTGCCGGGATGTGTTCCGTGGATTGCCGGAATTGTTGCGGCTCTTATCTTTATTACAGCGAACTGGAGATCCAAGAAGGGCAAGAAGACTACCACGGCGACTACCTATGTGGCTGACAGGCAGCCTCATTTTCAGATCCATGAGGATCGTTTCCTGCGTAAATCGGTAGTGACCCATAAGATTCAGTCAAGCAGCGGAGGCGGCGGAGGCGGCCATCACAGTGGTGGCGGCGGTGGTGGTCATCATGGCGGAGGCGGTCATCACAGATAGTACATAGAGAGAATAAATAAAAACACTTCGCATGACGGTACGAAGTGTTTTTATATTATCATAATATTATGTTTATCTAATAAGCCGTGATATTGTGCTTATGCCATTTTATTTACGGCAACACTAAGGCGGGATACTTTTCTTGCAGAAGTATTTTTGTGATAAACACCTTTCTTAGTAGCCTTATCGATAGCAGATGTAGCAGCAAGCAGTGCGCTCTGAGCAGCTTCCTTATCATTAGCCTCAACAGCAGCATATACTTTCTTGATCGCTGTCTTAACGCCGGACTTGATTGCTTTGTTTCTGTCAGCTTTCGTCTTGTTTACTAAGATTCTTTTCTTTGCAGATTTAATATTAGCCATGATTACACCTCCGATTTAAATTTTCTCTATTTGGACGTGTCTCATTAAAGCCGGACACGGACGTTTTAATGGAAACACACGCATATTATTGTAGTTTATGGCAATCGCGATGTCAATACATATTTTATTTATTTTTGCAAAAAATAGGAAAGCGAATGAGCAACTGCAAAATATACGCATATAGTAAGATAAAATGCGGGAAATGCTCTGACATGGAGGGTTGTAGTATGGATAGCTGGTCGACTGTCAGGACTGACTTGGCGTTGGAAGCCAGAGAAAGTATCGATGAAAAGGACAATTCATTGCATGGAGTCACTGTAGAAGAGACATATGACGAGTCTGGTGATGTGCATATTACCAAGGTGATCATTGAGACCAGGAACGGTGCGAAAGCGCTTGGAAAGCCCATGGGAACCTATATTACGCTGGAGGCACCCAATATGACGGAGCCGGAAGAGGACTTTCATCAGGAAATTTCGGATATTTTGGCAAGAGAGCTTAAGAGCATTCTGCCCAATCCTGATAAAGAACAGTCTATTCTGGTAGTGGGACTTGGAAACCGGGAAGTGACGGCGGATTCCCTGGGTCCCAATGTAGTGGATAATCTTTTTGTGAACAGGCATATTGTGCTGGAATATGGAAAAGTGGCATATAACTGTTCCAAGATGCACCTGGTGAGCAGTTTGATACCGGGTGTTATGGCTAAAACCGGTATGGAGTCAGCGGAGATCATCAAAGGCGTGATAGGAGAAACCGGACCGGATGTGGTAATAGCCATTGACGCACTGGCGGCCCGGTCAACGAAAAGACTGAACCGTACGATACAGATTACCAACACGGGGATTCATCCGGGATCAGGCGTAGGTAATCATCGGAACGCCATTACCCAGGAGAGCCTTCATATACCGGTACTGGCACTGGGAGTACCGACTGTGGTGGATGCGGCAACCATTGTGGGTGATGCTATGGGAGAGAGACCGGCTACTCTGAAAGAACTTAATAATATGTATGTGACAACCAAGGACGTGGACCTGCAGATCAAACAGATCAGCCATATCATATGTGACGGAATCAATAAGGCACTGAACTTCTAGTATCACTGGCATGAAGCCATGTCCATACTGCATATAATGTTTTAGTATGGACATGAGACGAAGAATTCTTAAAATATTTATAATAACGATTGTTATACTATCTGTTTTCTTTATGTTATCTGAGGAGCTTGCAAAGCTGGAGAATCAAAATGAGGATCAAAAGCCGGTCGTAAGCCGGTTGCAGAATATGATCCTGGAACCTTATCTGCCCGGCGTTGGCAGATTGTATGCATGTGGGGAAGAAACCGGTAACAGCAGTATCTGGACAAAGGGCCTTCTTATGGAATATCCTGTCATTCTATATTGTATGACGCAGGAGAATGATGACGTCAATATGACGGAGAGTGATTATGCCAGCCTGATGATGCTGGAGGGAACTGACGAAGAGCATAAAGCAATTCAGGAAGAGGATTTGGAATACGGCGATGATGCTATGCATCTGGAGCAGAGTATGGAGGACGCACTCCTTGCGGAAAATGGCATGTATCTGGAAAATCAGGCGGCGCAGCAGGTTGAGGAGGCAGGAGAGAAGACGGATTCCGGGATATTGGCATTTGTGCCGGAAGAGGAGAAACATTATCAGTATCGGTGGAATGATCTGCAGGATTATGAGTCGGTAGTCAAGGCGTTCTATGCGGTGGACAGTACAACCAGGGCAGATGCGGATCTTTTGGATGCAGATACTCTGTTATCTAAGGACATGCGTATTCAGAAGAACAGTGACGGTCCTCAGATATTGATTTATCACACGCATTCCCTGGAGGCATTTGCGGATTCTGTACAGGGTGACTTATCTACGGGAATCGTAGGTGCCGGGGAATATCTGGCGACGCTTCTTAGGGAAGAGTACGGATATGATGTGCTGCACCATACGGTAAGTTATGATGCGGAATCGAGAGATTATGCGTACAGTAATTCTCTGCCGGAGATTGAGAAGCTTCTGGAGGAAAATCCTTCTATAGAAGTTGTGATAGACTTACATAGAGATGAGATGCCGCAAGACAGGCATCTTGTAGCAGATATGCAGGGCAGACCCACTGCGCAGTTCATGTTTTTCAATGGATTGAGTCGTACGACCAAGGGAAACATTGATACATTGGAGAACCCTTATCTGCAGGATAATCTGGCTTTTTCTTTTCAGATGCAGGTGGCATGCAATGAATATTATCCGGGGATAGCCCGCAGAATCTATCTGAAGGCATACCGCTACAACATGCATGTCTGTCCAAAGACGCTGCTTATCGAGCTGGGGGCACAGAACAATACGAGAGAGGAGATATGGAATGCCTGCGAACCGTTAGCGCATGTGCTGGATCTGGTATTAAGCGGCAAAGAACCGGAAAGATAATACATAATAACAAGTGTTACCATATGCCGGGTGTGGACATATTTTCTTCCTTTTGCTATACTTAATTCCGTATTTAACAAGGAGGAAACTTATGGCAGCCATAGATCAGAGTAAAATAAGGAATTTTTGTATCGTAGCCCACATCGACCACGGCAAGTCTACACTGGCAGACCGTATCATAGAGAAGACAGGACTTCTGACCAGCCGGGAAATGCAGGCACAGGTACTTGATAATATGGAACTGGAGCGTGAGAGAGGAATTACGATCAAGGCTCAGACTGTCCGTACTGTCTACAAGGCAAAGGACGGAGATGAGTATATTTTTAATCTCATCGATACTCCCGGGCATGTGGATTTTAATTATGAAGTCAGCCGTAGTCTGGCTGCCTGTGACGGTGCGATTCTGGTGGTGGATGCGGCCCAGGGAATTGAGGCCCAGACGCTGGCCAATGTTTATCTGGCCCTGGATCATGATCTGGATGTATTTCCTGTTATTAATAAGATTGACCTGCCCAGTGCAGAACCGGAACGGGTAAAGAATGAGATTGAGGATGTAATCGGTATCGAGGCCCAGGATGCTCCTTTGATTTCTGCCAAGAACGGTATCGGAATAGAGGATGTATTAGAGGCGATTGTGCATAAGATTCCGGCACCCAAGGGAAATCCGAAGAATCCTCTGCAGGCACTGATTTTTGACTCAGTCTATGATTCATATAAAGGAGTTATTGTTTTCTGCAGGATTATGGAAGGTACGGTCAGAAAGGGCTGTACCGTTAAGATGATGGCCACCGGAGCCACCGCAGACGTAGTGGAGGTTGGTTATTTCGGTGCAGGACAGTTTATCCCCTGTGACGAGCTTTCTGCCGGCATGGTAGGCTATCTGACAGCTTCCATTAAGAATGTTCAGGATACGGCAGTAGGTGATACGGTCACGGATCTGAATAATCCCTGTGCAGAGCCATTGCCGGGGTATAAGAAGGTTAATTCCATGGTATACTGCGGTCTGTATCCGGCAGACGGAGCTAAATATCCGGATCTGCGGGACGCGTTGGAGAAGCTGCAGTTGAATGATGCCTCTCTGAATTACGAGCCGGAGACATCGATTGCTCTCGGCTTTGGTTTCCGTTGCGGTTTCTTAGGACTTTTACATCTGGAGATCATTCAGGAGAGACTGGAGAGAGAATATAACCTGGATCTGGTCACAACTGCTCCCGGAGTTATATACAGAGTTCACAAGACCAACGGTGAGATGATCGAACTGACCAATCCCTCCAATCTGCCCGATCCTTCGGAGATTGATTATATGGAGGAGCCTATCGTCAATGCTGAGATCATGGTGACGACCGAGTTTATCGGCCCGATTATGCAGTTATGTCAGGAACGCAGAGGCAAATATCTCAGCACGGAATATATTGAGACTACCAGGGTGCTGCTAAAATACGAGCTGCCACTGAATGAGATTATATATGATTTCTTTGATGCATTAAAATCCCGCTCCAGAGGATACGCATCCTTTGACTATGAACTGAAAGGATATGAGCCATCTAAGTTGGTGAAGCTGGATATTCTCATCAACCGTGAGGAAGTGGATGCGCTGTCCTTTATCGTACATGCAGACGGGGCTTATGAGAGAGGGCGTAAAATGTGCGAGAAGCTGAAAGATGAGATTCCGCGTCATTTATTTGAAATCCCGATTCAGGCGGCTGTGGGCGGCAAGGTGATTGCCAGAGAGACGGTCAAGGCACTGCGCAAGGATGTGCTGGCGAAGTGTTACGGCGGTGATATTACCCGTAAAAAGAAGCTGTTAGAGAAGCAGAAGGAAGGTAAGAAGCGCATGCGCCAGATTGGTACGGTTGAGGTTCCGCAGAGCGCATTTATGAGCGTTTTGAAGCTGGATAATGATTAAAGAGGCGCCTAAGAAAGAACTGAGTATCTATATCCACATTCCCTTTTGTATCAGGAAATGTCTTTATTGCGATTTTCTGTCCTTTCCTGTATCAGGTTTGGAGAAAGATCAGGGAAAAAGCTGTGCCGGTATAAAGAGTGGAAATAAGAAAATCGAAAGTTATGTAAACCTGCTTTTGGAAGAAATAGAAAAACAATCGCTATTTTATAAAGGACATGAAGTGATCTCCGTTTTTTTCGGTGGTGGAACGCCTTCTGTTTTGGAAGAGGGACAGATACACAGAATCTTGGAGAGACTTCGTGCCTGTTATCAGGTGTCGGAGGCAGCAGAAATCACGATAGAGATGAATCCGGGAACGGTTACGGAGGCGAGGCTGCAGGAATATATAACATGTGGTATTAATCGAATCAGTATCGGTCTGCAGTCTGCCGATAATGGGGAACTGGCAAGGATCGGACGGATTCATAGCTATGAGGATTTCCTTCGGACTTATCATATGGCAAGACAGGCAGGCTTTTGTAATATCAACGTGGATCTGATGTCGGCATTGCCGGGGCAGGATATGGCGTCCTATCAGCATACATTGGAACAGGTTGTGGCTCTTTGCCCGGAGCATATCTCAGCTTACAGTCTGATTCTGGAGGAAGGGACACCGTTATACGATCATAAGGACAACTATACCTTTCCCTCTGAGGATGAGGACAGAGAGATGTATTTGTGGACCGGTCGTTATCTGGCAGAGCACGGATATCATCGATATGAGATTTCCAATTATGCCAGAGAAGGATATGAGTGCAGACATAATAAGGTGTACTGGCAGAGAGGCGATTATGTGGGATTTGGCTTGGGAGCAGCTTCCATGGTGGAGGATTGCAGATGGAGTAATCCGACCGAATGGGAGAAATATGCCGCATATGTGGGCCGGGTACAGCATCATGATCAGAGCGTATCCTCTGCAAAACCGGACCGCCCGAAACAACAGAAATTATCAGTCCCTGAACAGATGGAAGAATTCATGTTTCTGGGGCTTCGTATGATGTGTGGTATTGAGAAGGAAGCATTTGGCAGGAAGTTCGGGCAGCAGATAGAAGCGATATACGGTCCTGTACTGCAGAACCTGGAGAAACAAGGGCTTTTGATGCAGGATCAGAACAGAGTATGGCTGACCGAAAGGGGCATTGATATTAGTAATTATGTGATGGCTCAGTTTCTGTTTGGCTGAAAATGATAAAATATTCTCACAAATGTCTAAATTATTGTCTATTTTGTAACATTCTGTGTTGAATTTTGAATGTTGTCTTTGTATAATAAAACTTATGGAAACCAATTTTGTCATTTGAATAGGACAGACTGCCGCGCAGGATATATTTTAGATGGAAAGGCACTTAAGCTGCCGCCGGTTCATAGAATAAAGTAAATGGACTTTGGAGGCTTCTTTTGAAAACATTCAGCCAGCCATTAACTGCGAAGGAAGAGGCCGAATATCTTGAACTGCTTGGCAGAGGAAGCGCGGCGGAGCGCAGAAGAGCCAAGGAAATCCTGGTAGAGCGAAATCTGCGACTGGTAGCACATATAGCCAAGAAGTATCAGAATGTCGATGAAGATATGGAAGATTTGATCTCCATCGGAACAATAGGGCTTATTAAGGCAATTGATTCCTTCGATGCCGGTAAAGGGAAACTAAGCACCTATGCATCCCGTTGTATTGATAATGAATTGCTGATGCTGCTTAGAACGAAGAAGAAAACTTCCAGAGAAGTATCTCTCTACGAACCCATTGGTACGGACCGGGAGGGTAATGAGATCCATCTGCTTGATGTGATAGAACAGGAACAGATAGATGTAGTTGATAAGCTGGAAGTGGAGGATAAGCTGAGTCATCTTACTGACATGATCCATGAGAAATTGAATGATAGAGAACAGGAAATCATTATGCTGCGTTACGGACTGCCGGATCGGGAGGAGATAACGCAGAGAGAAATAGGACGCAAGCTGGGTATATCCAGAAGTTATGTATCAAGAATAGAGAAAAAGGCGCTTGAGAAGCTGAAAGCAGGTTACGATGCACTGTAAGTTTCGCAAAACGCGAGTATACGAGGGAGGAAATAAGAGATGCTCTTTGTGAAGAGAGAAGATCTGAAAACAGGAATGCGACTGGCAAGACCTATCTACAATAATAATGGCGTTTTGCTGTTTGAGAGGAATTCCAAACTGACCCAACAGGGTATAGAAAGTATTAGGAATTTCGGTTTGATCGGAATTTTTGTATTGGAACCGGCAGAACCTGTACCGCCGATGACGCAGGATGATATCGAATTTGAAAGATTCCAGACAATGTGTGTATTCTCCATTCAGGAGGAACTGGATAAGATAATACAGACCAAGCGTTCAAGCAAAATGCAGATGATTGCATCTAATATTATTAAGAATTACGGTCATCTGGATAAGAAGATTAATTTCGTACAGAATCTGCGCAGTAAGGAAGATTACATTTATAAACATTCATTAAATGTGGCGATTTTGTCTGCGATGATGACCCATGTATTGAATCTGAAGGTTGATGAGCAACTGGAGACTGTTCAGGCGGCGATCATTCATGATATAGGCAAGATGATGATGCCTAAGAGCGTAATGGAGAAGGATGAGTGGTCGGATGCGGATCAGGCAGCAGTACGGACTGCCGAGATTGCAGGATTTGATCTGATTGACATTGTGTATTCTTCCAGCCCCAATATTAAACGTATCTGCGCACAGGCACAGAAGGCGCTGGAGAGCATGGAGACTGGGGAAGACATCTCTGCCATGAAGATGGTCAATGGTGCCAAGGTACTTACGGTAGCAGAGAAGTTTGACACCATGACAGCGATGCAGTTTGGTAAGGAACCGATATCTGAGGTGGCCACGCTGAGACATTTACAGGAGAATCCCAAGGTATATGACAGTACAGTGGTCAATGCCCTGATACAGTCTATCAATATTCTGTCACCGGGAGTCAGTGTGGAACTGAATACCGGTGAGAAAGCACTGGTAATTGCCGCCAATGAGCGGAATATCCTGCAGCCGATGATACTGATGTTCAGAGATAACAGTATGATAGATCTGAGTAATGAAGAGTTGTATGGTGATCTGGAAATCAAAGATGTTATGAAGACGATGGATAACAGATATGTCATGAATGAAGATATGTTACAGAAATCCGGTGTGCAGGTGGAAACACCGGAGTTTGCGGAGATTCCGCAAGAATAAGGATAAGAGGGGAGTATAAGGCGGTACGATGGAAGACAGAACTATGCCGACGATACAGGAAATTATGAAGGTAGCAACGGATGCAGGCGCATCTGATGTACATATTACGGTTGGAATACCGCCGAAGATGCGCGTTAACGGTAATCTGATTACTATGGATTATCCCCGACTGCTGCCGGATGATACACAGAAGATTGCCTATTCCATTATGAACACGGTACAGAGAGAGCGGTTCGAGGAACGAGGAGAGTATGATATGTCTTTCTCCATTCCGGAGCTGGGACGATACCGTGTGAATGCCTATAAGCAGAGAGGTTCAGCGGCATTGGCGCTTCGTCTGGTAGGTACCCAGGTACCTGCGCCGGAGAAGCTGGGCGTGCCGGAGTCTGTCATTAATCTGTATGAGCGTAAGAGGGGACTTATTCTGGTAACAGGTCCTACCGGAAGTGGTAAATCCACAACGCTGGCAGCAATTATAGATAAGATCAATAATAACAGGGATGCCCATGTTATTACGCTGGAAGACCCAATCGAGTATCTGCATCAGCATAAGATGGCTATGGTAAACCAGAGAGAAATCGGGCTGGATACGCAGAGCTATGCCAATGCACTCCGTGCGGCACTTCGTGAAGATCCTGATGTAATCCTGGTAGGAGAGATGCGTGATTTTGAAACGATCAGTGTTGCAATCACAGCGGCAGAAACCGGACATCTGGTGCTGTCTACATTGCATACCATCGGTGCAGCCAGTACCGTAGACCGAGTCATTGACGTATTCCCACCCCATCAACAGCAACAGATCCGTGTACAGTTTGCTAATGTTCTGGAGGCGGTTATTTCCCAGCAGCTGATTCCTACAGCAGATGGAGACGGGCGTGTGGCAGCCTTTGAGGTTATGCATGCCAATCATGCGGTCAGAAATCTGATCCGTGAGGGAAAATCCCATCAGCTTGAAACGATTATGCAGACGAATCGTAAGCTGGGTATGATTACGATGGATGATGCCATCATTCAATTGTTTTATGAAGGTAAGATCGACCGGGAGATGGCGATTCAGTTCGCACAGGACCCGGATAGTATGAAGAATAAGGTTATGTAAAAAGAAATAAAGTTACACCGGGGCTGCCAAATGCAGCCACGGTGTGAAAGACTTGACAAGAAGCAGTAATGCGGATATGATTATTTCATCTGAATTCTATATTTCTTCTATTCAGGCAGTTCGCCAGAGATTTCAGATTTTATATTAGTTTGGGGAAAGATTGATAATGGCAAAAAGGAGGAATGAGATTGCTTAGTACAATTACATCAGGGGCTGTTTATGGCATTCGAAGCTGTATGATTCAGGTGGAGGTGGATGTTTCCCCGGGACTGCCATGCTTTCAGATGGTAGGATTGCCCGGTTCAGCAGTGCGGGAGGCCAGGGAAAGGGTCAAGGTTGCATTGAAAAACGTGGGAGTGAAGATACCACCTATGTGTATCAATGTGAATCTGTCACCGGCAGATCTGCCTAAGAGCGGCACTATGTTTGACCTGCCGGTGGCAGTTGGTATCATGACCGCATTATCACTGATACCGAAGGAGGCGATAGAGGATACGCTTCTTCTGGGTGAATTGGGACTATCCGGCGAACTGAAGCCGGTCAGGGGTGTATTGCCTATCTTACAGGAGTCTGTAAAGCAAGGGATTAAGAGGTGCATTCTGCCGACAGAAAATGTGTGGGAGGGCAGGCTTGTTGAAGCAATAGAGAGTGTGGGAGCTGCCGGTCTTAATGAAGCAATTGCATATCTTATGGGAAAAGACGTATCGGAAGATAAAAAGAGCAGAGAAACCACAGCGGTATTTGATACAGCTACGCTGCAATCCTGTAAAGATGACAGGCTGGATTTTGCAGACATTAATGGACAGGAGGGAATCAAGAGAGCAGCGGAGGTTGCAGCGGCGGGCTTTCACCATCTGCTGATGATTGGACCGCCCGGTTCCGGCAAGACCATGCTGGCAAGAAGAATACCGACGATTCTTCCGCCTCTTTCCAGAGAGGAAAGCTTAGAGGTGTCTGCAATTTACAGTATCTCGGGACTGTTGCAGCAGACGCATTCCCTTACAACCATAAGACCATACCAAAGTCCTCATCATACCATTACCGGACAGGCACTTGCAGGCAGCGGCAGGATTCCTACACCCGGTATTATCAGTCTTGCACACCGAGGGGTACTTTTCTTAGATGAGCTGACAGAGTTTAAACGGGAAACACTGGATATTTTAAGGCAGCCTCTGGAGGATAAACAAATACAGATTGCAAGAAGCAGCGGAACCTATGTGTATCCGGCGGATTTTATACTGGTCGGTGCCTTGAACCCATGTCCGTGCGGTTATTATCCGGACAGAAATAAGTGTTGCTGCACGTCAAACGAGATCAGACGATATCTTGGAAAAATATCAGGCCCCATTCTGGATCGGATGGATATCTGTGTGGAAGCACAGATTATGGATTTTCAGGATATTGCAGTACCAAGAGAAGCGGAGAGAAGTGCTGTCATCAGGGAGAGGGTGATAGCAGCCAGAGAAGTGCAGAAAGTCCGGTTTGCGGGTACAAAGCTTTGCTTTAATGGAGAGATGGGAGCGGGTGAAGTGGAGAAATACTGCCGGTTGGGAGAAAAAGAGAGGAAGTTTATGGAAAAGGTGTATCAGAATCTGCAATTATCTGCCAGAGGCTATCATAAGATATTGAAGGTGGCAAGAACAATCGCAGACCTGGCGGGGAGCGAGCAGATTCGGGAGATACATCTTTCGGAGGCGGTTTGTTACAGGCAGATAAACCAGAAATATCGTTTCGGATAACGGGACTATTGGAAAGGGGAAAAGAGTAGAGCTTTATGACCAATCAGGAAAGCAGACAGGAAGAAAAAGCCTATATGCATTGGCTTTATCAGGCTGTGGGCATGGGAAACCACAGATTTATACAGGAAGTGGCAAAGATGGGACCGCCACAGAGGATTTATGAACTGGTACAAAAGGGATGTCTGGAAGAGAAACTGAGTGAGCGGTATCAAAAGAAAGCGTTACAGATAGAGCAGTTTACGAAAGACTATGATGTGATCGGGGAATATGAGAGAATGCGGGAGAGGGGAATAGAGTTTGTCACGTTACGGGATGAGGAATATCCCGGGAAACTGGCAGAAATCTCCGATGCACCCTATGGATTATATTACATAGGCAGAATGCCGGAAGAAAAGCGTAAGAGTGTAGCCATTATTGGGGCCAGGGAATGCTCTGAATATGGCAGACATATGGCGAAGCAGTTTGGTACAAAGCTGGCAGAGGCGGGGATACAGGTAATCAGCGGTATGGCGAGAGGAATAGACGGTATCAGCCAACAGGCAGCGCTTTCGGCAGGAGGATATTCTCTCGGAGTGCTGGGGTGCGGTGTGGATATCTGTTATCCGTTGGAGAACAGACGTCTATATGAGAACCTGACTGAACAAGGAGGCATTTGCTCAGAATATCCTCCGGGGATTGAGCCAAGAGCCTTGTTGTTTCCAAGAAGAAACCGCATTATCAGCGCACTCTGCGATGCAGTGCTGGTGATAGAAGCAAGGCAGCGCAGTGGTACGTTGATTACGGTGGATATGGCATTGGAGCAGGGGCGAGAGGTTTATGCACTGCCCGGAAGGGCTACAGATCTGCTAAGTGACGGATGTAACCGCCTGATTAAACAGGGAGCCGGGATTGTTACTTCACCTCAGGAACTTCTGGAGGAATTGTCGGGAACCTACTGTGAGGGAACGGGCTACCGGCAGCAGGAACTTTTCGGCCCGGAGGGAATGCAGGGAGAAGTATTACAGATGCTGGATTATCAGCCACAGTCGGTACAGACACTGCAGAGTAAATATGAGACACATTTTGAGAGTCACCTGACAATTCCGGAGCTGATGCATGAATTGATGCAGCTGTGTATCAACGGTTATGCCAGACAGATAAGCGGCAGTTATTTTGTAAGAAACGGTGAGTGAGAGAGTTGGAATCCGACCTTGCACACCCTTATAAATAATAGTAAAATAAGATATAGGTATTTTTTCGATCAATATACACAAGGGGATGGCAAGATGGATTTAAACAGAAAGAAACTACGCCTTGGGGATGTGCTGGTTAATAGTGGGGTCATTACCGCAGAGGATCTTCAGAAAGGCTTGGAGTTACAGAAAGGCAGTGGACGCAAGCTGGGTGAAACGCTTGTTGACGAGGGGTTTGCCACAGAAGAGAACATAGCCAAGGCATTGAGCAGTCAGCTCCATTATGATATGGTGGATCTGCAAAACGTAGAAATACCGGAGGATATCCTGAAACTTGTACCGGTCAGCGTACTGAAAAAGTATAGGATGCTTCCTTATGAATATTCGCCCGATAATATGAATGTTCTTCGTGTAGCTATGTCTGATCCGATGGATATGGCTGCCATGGATGATATCAATATTATTACCAATCTGCAGGTGGAGCCGGTTGTAACTACCATGCGTGGCGTGATGCTGGCAATTGACCGGTATTATGGACAGGCAGAGGTAAATTCTGCACTGGAAGAGTATGCCAAAGAAAAAGAAAGTCAGATTGTGGAGCAGGAGGATCTGTATAGCGAAGACGTCAACAGTTCTCCTATTGTACAGTTGGTCAAAGGCATGATCGAGCAGGCCGTCAGACAGCGTGCATCTGATATTCATATAGAACCGATGGAGCGGCAGGTAAGAATCCGTTATCGTATTGATGGTGCTCTTTATGAAAAAGCCAACTATAACATCAGACTTTTACCGGCAATTGTAGCCCGTGTAAAGATTATAGGCGGTATGGATATTTCGGAGAAAAGAAAGCCACAGGATGGTCGTATTACACAGGTAGTTGACCGTCGGGAATTTGATATCCGTGTATCAATCCTTCCTACTGTATATGGTGAGAAAGTTGTTATGCGTCTTACCTCCAAGAATGCATTGACGAAAGAGAAGAGCCAGCTGGGACTGAGTCCGGATGAATTGAAGAAATTTGATCATATTTTGCAGAATCCCCACGGCATCCTTTTGGTTACCGGACCTACCGGTAGTGGTAAGTCCACTACGTTGTATACCGCATTGAGTGAGTTAAATAAAGAGGATGTAAATATTATAACCGTAGAAGATCCGGTAGAGGCCAATATTGACGGAATCAATCAGGTGCAGGTTAATAATAAGGCCAATCTGACCTTTGCCTCTGCGCTTCGATCTATTCTGCGTCAGGACCCTGATATCATCATGATCGGTGAGATCCGAGATCAGGAGACAGCTTCTATTGCCGTACAGGCATCCATTACAGGACATCTGGTAGTATCGACCTTGCATACCAACTCTGCTGCCAGTACCATTACCCGTCTGGCAGATATGGGAATTGAGCCGTATCTGATTGCAGATTCCATGATCGGTGTTATTGCCCAGCGACTGGTTCGCCGCCTGTGTCCGGAATGTAAGAAGGCTAAGAAGGCTGATGTGGAGGAATTGGAGCTGCTGATGCTGGAGCCGGGAACAGATGTGACCATCTATGAGCCTTGCGGCTGCCCGAGATGTGATGGCACCGGATTCAGAGGACGTATCGGTGTATATGAAATTATGGAAATGACCCAGCCGTTGAAAACAATTATCAGCAAGAAGGGTACTGCTGAGGAGATCAAGGAAAAGGCATTGGAAGAAGGGATGCATACATTGCGTATGAGTGCCACCCGTTATGTATTGGACGGTATTACTTCCATTCCGGAGATGATGAGAGTTTCCTTTGATTTGTAGAAAGACTATTCTATCAATAAGCGATCGGTCATGTATTTGCATGACCGACGGCTTATTGATCTGGGCAGGTATCATACCTGTATCAATTTTCTCGGCAGATTCTGCCAGATATTCACAATGATGGCAGACTGTCAGACGAGTCAAATATTCCAGAGTGCTGCCTGATAAGTAAGAGAAAGCATGGCAATTATATGAGGAATGTACAGATTAGCCGCAATCAGATGCTGTGCTAAAAGCAATATACTTGTTCAATAAGCGTAATTAGATTATAATATGTTCTGTTGTTTCAGGTATGAAAAGAATGCACTTTAGATAATGAGGGGATAAAAGAATGCGAATAGGGGAATATCTGACAAGTGTCAGACAAAAACTGGGAGTGGTTCAGGAACGATATGTCCGTATGGCGGTTATGCTGTTGTACGCTGTGCTTCATCTGCTGATGGCGATTGTGCATGAGCCATGGTTTGACGAGGCAGAAGCATGGCAGATTGCGAAAAGCGCATCGCTGCAAACACTGCTGACGGAAGTCACCCATTATGAAGGGCATCCTCCGCTCTGGCATCTGATTCTGATGCCCTTTGCAAAAGCTGGGGCACCCTATGAATTGTCTCTGACGTTAATCAGCCTTGCTTTTACTGGTGTGGCAGTCTATTTGATTTTGCGATTCTCCCCCTTTCCGTTGTGGGTAAGGGTTACTTTGCCCTTTACCTATTTCTTCTTCTACCAGTATAGTGTCATCGCAAGAGTGTATTGTGTGATGATGCTGGAATTTGTGCTGCTTGCAATGGCATACAAATACAGGAATACGAAACCTGTATGGTATGTGGGAGTCATGATGCTTATCTGCGTGACTAATGCGTATGGAATCGTTCTGGCAGGCGGACTCAGTATCGTATGGCTGTGGGAAATCTGGCGTGAACATTGCCGGAAGGGTTTTCGATGGAAATCACTTGTTTGCGACAGAAGATTGTGGTATTTAGCAGGCCTGCTTCTGGTAGCGCTTATGGTTATCTGCCAGATTATGCCCAGAGAAGATACTTATGCAACAAGTAGTAGAGGATTGTGTGAGGTACGTAATCCTTTTTGGCTGAGACTTCTTTATATGATATTGATTCTTCCGGCTGATGTGACAATGACCAATGTGTTCTCAGACGATGGATTCCTTTCTATGACCAATTTTATGCCGATTTCTTTGGCGAGTGGTTGTATTATGGGAATTATTATTGTAGGATTGATTGTTTGGTTTGGTAGAAGAGAACATACTTTATGCCTGTTGGCAGTGCCCTATTTATTATTTTCCCTTTTTGCATCTGTTGTGTATTTTGCATTACATCATATGGGAATAGGTTTATTTTTCCTGCTTTTCTGGATATGGGTTTCTGTGGAAAAACAAAGTAAGCGGAATCACGGATTACGGTTTGATAAATCTATATTAAAAATAGCAAAAGGAATGACGATATTGTCATTATGTGTATCCATATCATGGTCAGTATCTGCATGCGTCCTTGACATGGGCAGGGAATATTCGGTTGGACGCAGTATGGCTGCATTTATGAAAGAATACCGTCTTGATCAGTATCGTATTATGGCTATGTGGAAGATTATAAGGGATGAAGAGGGAGAGATAATTGCCAGGGATACTAATTTTTGTGAGGGTGTAGTTGAGATAGCTCCTTATTTTGATCAGAACATAGTCTATAACTTTAATTATGGTAGAGATGATTGTAATTATATCACACACATAAGTGCTGATGAGAAGCAGAATGCCATTGCCTATGAGACATGGAAAAAGGAAGGTTATCCGGAAGTTCTTCTAATGCAGCCGGAGCTAAGCGAATTGTATGATGCGGATGAGTTAAGCATGCGGGATTATGCACTTGTATATTGTGCGCCGAGTGAGATGGTGTGGAAGAATACCTCGGAATATTATGTTAACTATATTTATGTGAGAAGAGATCTGCTTGAGGAGATTGGGATAGAAGAAATTAATGTACACAATTTGTGATATTATGAGGCAATGCAAGATGAAGAAACAGAGGGGAATAGGATATGGATTGGTAGCAGTTTTACTGCTTAGTCTGCTGCTGCTTTGGATTTGGACAGGATTTGAAGAAGAAGCTTTTCTGATTGATGATAACAGGACACAATGGTATCCGGTTATGGAGAAGGCGTATGAAGATGTTTTAGAGGGAAAAATTTATTACTACGATTTCTATCAGATGAAGGGCATGTCGATTGCAGAACAGGGATATTATGGAATTATGAATCCGTTTATGTTGCTGTCCTATTGCCTTGCTCATTATACACCACTTAGGTTATCTACCATAACAATCTATATTATGATGTTGTTTCTTATGGGAAACGGCTTCTTTTATCTATTGTGCCGCAGAATCGGATGTGATGAGAAATTGTCAATTCTGATGACGTTGTCTTACTCTGTAGCAGGGTGTTTTGCAGCTTTTTATTATTGGTATTATATATATAACAATTACTTTATTGTACCGTTGATCTTATATCTTTTTTTTGTGTTTGGAGAGCATCGAATGGGCTATTTTGCCTGCGGTATTGTGCTTGCCATGGATCTTTATCTGGGGAATGCACAGTATGCATGCTATCATTATATGCTGTTTTGTATTTTATGCATTGGAATGATGGCGTTGAAGAAAATGCGTTATTTCGGTGTAATGTGTATAAATGTCTTTACGGGAATGATTCTTTCGATTCCTCTGTTGGCTTTGCTTATAGGAACGGCTGTAGATTTTGGAAAGAATGAGAACTTTTTTGACTATCCGATCTATTTATTCAGTTTTCTGCTTCATTCAGTTATACCGCAGGGCATACTGCATAGCCTTGAGTGTGCTTATCCTTTTCTTGGTGTAAATGTAATGAACCGCAGGGATAATCTGGTGCTGTATTTGGGAGCTCCGTGTCTGGTTCTTGGTATTATTTTGGTGGTTATGATATATGGACGGGTGCGCATATATAGAAGAGAAGCTAGAGCGGTTCATTTCAAAGCCAAAGATGTAATACAGTATATAGTAAGAGGATTGCATGATCTGTATGAAAAAGCAGTCCATATGAGCTTTGCAAAACAGATGATGTTAGGCTGTGTTGTGGCAATGCTGTGCTTTCTGTCTTTTATGGGAGAAGGGGTTGTTGCACTTGTTTTAAGCCGGATGCCGGTAGTCAAAAATTTCAGGTATTTATTTAAGGCAATCTTCATCATTGCACCACTGATTAATGTGCTTTCTGCCTTTGCAATTACGCAGAGCAAAGGTAAGCTGAAAACAATGGTTGTAGCACTGACGGTCTTATGTGTATGTGTCGGTATCTGTAATAATTATTATACTGTTCAGGAAGTAAAGAATCTTTTTGATATGAGAATTGACGGTTCTTGTGATGAAGAAAAGATATATGCCGTGAAAATGCTGGAAGAGCAAAATGTGGATTACAAAAATTACAGAACGGCAACATTTTTCAAATATGCCGGAGTAAATGATGAATGCTTTGATATCTCCAATAATCTGACTAAAAATTTTGCCACTGGGATAGAAGCTTTTTCGCTGGCCGGATATGAGATTGCAACACCTGTGAAGTGGTTAAAGGAGTTTGATGCAATCTATTCGCAAAATGAGTTTTTTACGGTATATGCAGATGCAGATACAATGGAAAATTTATATTTCTCTTTACTGGATCAACCAAAGAGGATACAGAACCAACTAATTGATAATAGTGTCAGATAT
>JALETS010000005.1 GCA_022781395.1 Lachnospiraceae bacterium
GATAAAGCGTCCTTTGATCTGCTCTATGATAAGTATAAGAATGTGGCACTTCGCACAGCATATCTGATCACAGGTAATCTACCGGACAGTGAAGATGTGGTACAGGATACCTTTGTAAAAGTATATCTGCACTGTAAGGAGCTTAAGAATGACAGCGGATTTAAGGCTTGGATGATGCAGATTCTTGTACGGACGGCATATAAAGCCGGTAAAAAGAAAGGCAGGGAACTGCCGGATGAGGAAGTCATAGACAAAGCCGATACACGGACGGAGAGGTCTTCTTTGGAACAAGTGCTGGTGAAGGAAGATAGCCGGATGTTATCTGAGGCAATACACCGTCTTCCGATAAAACAGAGGACGGTAGTCATTCTGTATTATTATCAGGAATATTCGGTCAGCGAGATTGCGCATATGCTTGGCTCGAGAGAGGGAACCGTAAAGTCCAGGCTCCATGTAGCAAGAGAACGGCTACGGGGGATGCTGGAGAAGGATTCGGATACAGCAGCATATATACACAACCGGATATTGGAAAAGGAGGTTTTATCGAATGAAATATGATTTTGAACAGAATATGAAGCATGTTTTAGAGATAGAATGTCAGGATGTTACTGCTTCCCGGAACTTGAAAGACAGGATTGATGAAGAGATTTTAGATAGTCAGAAGGAGGCTGGAACTATGAAACATTTATCGGTGAAGAAGCTTGTAATCGGTGTGGCGGCAGCTTGTCTGCTTGTAGGTGGTGGCGCTTATGCGGCGGGCCATGCAGTGTCTTTTTCCAGTGGTCATAATTTGTTTGATAGCTATACAAGTTATGAGGATATGGACAAGGGGGAAAAAGAACTGGGTTATGCAGTCGACTCAGTGGAAACTTTTGTGAACGGTTATCAGTTTGCTCAAATGTATGTGGAAGATGTGGATGCCTGGGATGAAGAGGGCAACAAGGCATATACCTTTCCGGAAATGACGATTCATTATGAAAAAGAAGGGGCACCGCATATGTATCTGGCAATTCATAAACCGGTGGAAGAAATTGAGCGGAGTAAGGAAGCGGATGACACAAGAACCTGTGGGGATATCACGCTATACTATGATGAATACACCTACAAGTTTGTGCCGCCGGACTATGAACTGACGGAAGAGGACAAGGAGAACGAGGCACGAGATGACTACTATATCTCTTATGGTTCCGATGAAGTGGAAATTAAGCAGAGTACAGGTGTCACATGGGAGAAAGACGGCATCTTCTATAATCTGGCAGGAATGGATCTGGGACTGGACGCCAATGAGATGTTTGCCATGGCGGAGCAGATTCTGGAACAGGAATAATTACAGAAATATCATAAATCATGATGACTGGAGCAAAATTTACAATTCAGTGCTTTACTTTATTCTTCGATAACGTTACAATGAGACAGATGATGTGGGGGTAATTCCTGGATGCTTCTGTGAAAAATGTATGGAATCGAAGGATAGAAGTAAAAGGCATGGATGATAAATCATTTTTGAATCATCATAAGTATATAGGGGGAGCTGCATTGTCAGTGCTGGGAGGCGCCATGTGGGGGATTTCCGGTACTTGCGGGCAGTTCCTTTTTACGCGTAAAGGTCTTTCCAGTCTGTGGCTGACACCCATCCGGCTTTTGATTGCAGGAATCATCTTATTGATATGGTGCTTTGCGAGAAGTCCCAAGGCAGCTTTGGAACCATGGAAAGTGGGAAGAGATCGCCGGGATCTTCTGATTTATGGCCTGGCAGGAATTACGTTGTGTCAATTCCTGTATTTTGGTACGATCCAGTTATCCTCTGCGGGAGTGGCGACAATCCTGCAGGATTTAAGTCCGATCCCCATTCTGCTATGCAGTTGTGTGTCAGCGAAGCGTTCTCCCAAATGGAATGAAATTGTCAGTATTGTGTTGGCGCTGTTTGGGGTATTTCTGTTAGTTACCCATGGCAGTCTGACAGATTTTGCGGTGTCACCTATGGCACTTCTGACAGGAATCGGCTGCGCAGGCGCGGTTACAATATATAACGTATATCCGAAGCGGCTTTTGTCACGCTATCCGGTGTATCTGCTACAGGGCTGGAGCTTTCTTCTGGGTGGAAGTATCTCTATGCTGATCTTCCGACCATGGGAGTATGCTGTGACGTTGGACTGGCAGATTATCGCAGGGGTTGCAGCAGTTGTGGTATTGGGCAATCTTCTGGCATTTAATCTCTACATGGTGGGTGTAAGGCTGATCGGTCCGGAGAAAGCGATTCTGTATGGCTTTGCTGAACCGGTGGCGGCAGCAGTTCTTTCTGCGCTGTGGCTTGGAGCACCTTTTACTGTATGGGATTTAGCGGGGTTTATCTGTGTGTTTGTAATGCTCCTTCTATTAAGTATGAAGGGGAATGGGAAGAAATCGGTTCCGGAGTATCATCCTGTCCGGAATCGAAGCGCGGATAATATGGAAGAAACATAGAAAAGAGGAATCGGTTGTGCAGAAAAAGATAGCAGTTATTAATGATATATCAGGATTTGGAAGATGTTCCGTTGCGGTATCGCTTCCAATCATATCTTATCTGGGAGTACAATGCTGTCCGGTACCCACTTCCATTTTCTCTAATCATACGGGATTTCCACAGTTTTTCTTTGATGACTATACAGACCGAATGGAGGAGTATATCGATAACTGGAAGAAGCTTAAGCTGCAGTTTGAGGGAATTGCCACAGGATTTCTGGGGTCTGAGAAACAGATACAGATTGTGAAGAAATTCATCCGGGAGTTTTCTCAGAAAGATACACTGGTAATTGTAGATCCTGTTATGGGTGATCACGGAAAACTATACTCTACCTATACGGAAGAGTTATGCCGGGAAATGAAGGAATTGGTCAGGATGGCAGATATCACAACGCCGAATCTGACGGAAGCCTGCAATCTGACTCAAACACCTTATAAACCTGCAGGGTGGCGCAGAAGGGAACTGCTTGCCATGGCAGAGAAGATAACAGCACTGGGGCCGTCCAAGGTTGTGATTACCGGAATCGTACAGGGTGAGTTTATTGCTAATTATATCTATGAGAAGGGAACAGAGCCAAAACTTATCCGTACACATAAGGTGGGAACCGAGCGTTCCGGCACAGGAGATGTGTTTGCTTCTATTATTGCGGCGGATGCTGTCAAGGGTGTTCCTTTTGATAAATCAGTGCGAAAGGCATCGGGATTTGTCAAGAAGTGTATCCTTAAATCCATTGAGATGGAGATTCCCAGGACGGACGGAGTGTGCTTTGAGGAAATTTTATACCAGTTGAAGAGAGACTAATATAATCCGTTATGGTAACGGTCAAAAACGGAGATAACTGAAATAATAACAGAATGGAGAATAAACGATGGTAATTCTATATGAAGTTTATGATAATCTGTATGTTAATCTCACTAATAAGTGTCCATGTGCCTGTACTTTTTGCCTGCGCCAGACGAGAGATGAGATGAATCATTCCGGCAGTTTGTGGCTGGAACGTGAGCCGGGTGTGGAGGAAGTGAAAGCAGAGTTTGATAAGTTCGATATGCAGAAATATAAGGAAGTGGTTTTCTGCGGCTTTGGGGAACCGACAGAACGGCTGGAAGATCTGCTGGAGATTGCTGCTTTTGTGAAAGATAAGTTTAATAAATCGATCCGGATTAATACAAACGGCTTATCCGATCTGATTTGGCAGAAAGATACGGCACCCATGTATAAGGGACTTGTGGATACTGTTTCCATCAGCCTGAATACGCCTAATAAAGAGCGGTATTATGAACTGACCAGAAGTAAATTCGGGATTGATTCTTATGATGCGATGCTGAACTTCGCGGGGAATGTAAGTAAATATGTACCCCATGTGGTGCTTTCCACCGTTGCCACTACCCTGACAGCGGAAGAAGAGCATCAGTGTGCACAAATCTGTGAGAGACTTGGTGTAACTTACCGGATCAGGCCGTGGGAATCATGAAAATACATAAGACAGTCATTTTTTTCGATGATTTATATACTACATTCTAGTTCAAAGGGATATCCGTCTTTCTTGTTTCCCTCAGATAAGGTATCTGTTTCAATGATATAGAGATTTTCATCTTTCAGGACTTCTTTCATTTCTTCTTTTAGGGAAGAAAAGTCTGCTATATGGGCAGAGATTCGACGGCAGGCATAATCACCGGATGGAATGATAACGACGGATTCTTTGGAAACTTCATTCAAATTTTCGAGGTTGCCGGACAGTGTTAAGAACATATGTCTTTGGTAGGAGCCGTTTTCATACCGATGTATAATACCGGAGGGGTAGGCGGCGGTAAGTCCCATCTGCTGTGCGGTCACGAACAGCTTGAGAATATACTGCCCATAATATTTAGGTGTGTCGTCTTCTTCCAATGGAACAGTCAACAGAAGCCGCTCTTGAATCTCGCTGTGGTAGAATCCGTCAGGCAGCAGTATACCGCTCTTGCTTTCCGGTATTTTGGCCAAACCGGTAACGGGGCTTGCCATATTCTGCAGGGTTTCCTGCAAAGTTCCCAGACAATTATGGATTTCCATAATCTTCTGTTCTGCCAGAATCTTGCCGTCATAAAGCAGCTTCTGTAGATTAATGGAATCGTTCTCTACATAGTTGTTCAGTTCTTTCAGGGGAATGCCCAGTTTGATACAGACTGTGATGGCATCTAACAGATAGAGCTGGTCCTGCGTATAATAACGATAGTTGGTCTCAGTATTGACGAAGGCCGGCTTTAAAATTCCGATCTGGTCATAGTAACGCAGTGATTTGATGCTTACATTCTTTAATTTCGATACTTTCCCGATAGACATGTACTGACTCATGAAACTATCCCCCCTGGTAAGAGTTTGCTAAGTCATATTCTGTCACATTCCGGCAGGAAAAACAAGCCTTTTTACGAAACTAGTGTGTAAGAAAAAACAATATACATCATCTGGTATAGAAAGTCTGAGGTATAGGAAATGCCGGAGATAGAAAGGCGGTTGCAATAAAAATATGCTGCCAAAGTATTCTTGGCAGCATATGATAAAGATTGCTTTATATTACACCTTGTATTGGCGGCGATGGGTAGTGGAATGTATCTGTATACAATTAGCCCATCGTTACAACTACATTGTACTCTGTCTTGCCTTTTTCGTAAGGAACAACACAACCATCCAGAGTCTTACCATCCACGGTAATGGATTTCACACCCTTTTCCACATTGTCAGGATTTACAACCTTAATATTGTAAGTACCTTCACGGAACTTTCTGGTAATTTCGAAGTCGCCGAAGCCCTTCGGTATACAAGGATCAATGCTTAAGCCCTTATGGGTAGGATATACGCCTAAGATGTGCTGTGATACATTGACAAATGTCCACGCAGCAGTACCGGTTAACCAGCTGTTCTTGGCTTCGCCATGGAACTTGGCATCTGCACCGGCTACCATCTGGGAATATACATAAGGCTCAGTTCTGTGGATTTCGCTGAACTCTTCCACATAAGCAGGACAGGTCTTCTGATAAATCTCGAAAGCTCTGTCTCCGCGTCCGATCACAGTCTCGGCAATGGATACCCATGGATTGTTGTGGCAGAAGATGCCGGCATTCTCTTTATATCCCGGTGGATAGGAAGAGATTTCGCCAAGCTCTAAGTGGTATTTGGTATATGCAGGCTGTAAGATCATGACACCATACTTGGTATCCAGTTTTTCCTTAACAGAATCAAGTGCTTTCTCTGCAAGACCTTCTTTGACACCGATGCCTGCTAACGGACAGAAGCCGTTGGACTCAATGTAAATCTGTCCTTCTTCGCATTCCTTGGAACCAATCTTATGACCGTAAGCATCATAGGCACGAACAAACCATTCGCCATCCCAGCCGTCTTTTAATACGGCATCGTACATCTTCTGTACTTCTGCACGGGCATAATCTGCTTCTGCCTGATCGCCCATCAGCTCGCATAACTGCGCATATTCTTCGCCGTATTTGACAAACATACCGGCAATGAATACGGATTCTGCGACAGGTCCTTCGGAAGGTCCGAAAGTCTGGAAGGATTCACCCGGATGCTCGGAGAAGCAGTTTAAGTTCAGACAATCGTTCCAGTCTGCACGTCCGATCAATGGCAGGTTGTGAGGACCCTTGTGATTTACAATGTAATCAAAGGAACGTTTCAGGTGGTTCATTAAAGGCTGAGCCACGGACATATCATTATCAAAAGGAACCATTTCGGTTAAGATGCTTGTGTCACCACTTTCACGCACATAAGCGGAAGTACCGGCAATCAGCCATAAAGGATCGTCGTTGAAGCCGCTTCCGATATCTGAGTTGCCCTTCTTGGTCAGAGGCTGATACTGATGATATGCGCTACCGTCCTGGAACTGGGTAGAAGCAATATCAATAATTCTCTGTCTTGCACGGTCCGGAATCAGATGGACGAAACCAAGCAGATCCTGACAGGAATCACGGAAGCCCATGCCGCGGCCGATACCGGATTCATAATAGGAAGCGGAACGTGACATATTAAAGGTTACCATACACTGATACTGATTCCAGATATTAACCATGCGGTCTACCTTATCATTGGAAGACTTCACGGTGTACTTGGATAACAGATCATTCCAGTATGTATTCAGTGCTGCAAAAGCCTTATCTACGTCAGCATCGGACTGATATTTTGCAAGCATTGCATTGGCCGGCTTCTTATTAATAATGCCCGGAGCCTCCCATTTCTGATCTTCCGGATTCTCGATATATCCTAATACGAAGACAAAAGATTTGGTCTCACCGGGAGCCAGAGTTACATTGATCTGGTGGGAAGCGATAGGAGACCAGCCGCTCGCGATAGAGTTGGTTGCCTTGCCGTTTTCCACTACTTCCGGATTGTTGGCACCGCGATATGCACCAAGGAATGCATCACGGCTTGTGTCAAAACCATCTACAGGCGTGTTGACGGAGTAGATAGCATAATGATTACGACGTTCTCTGTATTCGGTCTTATGATAAATGGTGGAGCCTATAACCTCAACTTCGCCGGTACTTAAATTACGCTGGAAGTTTCTGGAGTCGTCGTCTGCGTTCCAGAGACACCATTCTACATAAGAGAAAAGGGATACTTTCTTTTCTGCGCCACTCTTATTCGTCAGCTTAACCTGGCTGATTTCACAGTTGTCATCCATAGGGACGAAAGTAAGAACGGATGCTTCCAATTCATTCTTCATGCCGGTAAAGCGGCTGTAGCCGATACCGTGACGGCATTCATAGCTGTCCAGGTCGGTTTGTGTCGGTTTCCAACCTGGATTCCATACGGTATTTCCTTCTTTGATATAGAAGTATTTACCGTTGATATCGTTAGGAACATCATTATAGCGATAACGTGTCATGCGAAGCAGCTTGGCATCCTTATAGAAGGTATAGCCGCCACAGGTGTTGGAAATCAGGGAAAAGAATTCATTGCATCCCAGATAGTTGATCCACGGTAAAGGGGTCTTGGGGGTGGTGATGACATACTCACGGTTGGCGTCATCAAAGTAACCAAATTTCATAGTGCTGTTCTCCTTTAATAATTTAATAATGAAAATAAATTGCTGTGCTGCCAAAAACCGGATCGTAATTCTACCTTCTCTAAGAAAACGATTAAGTAAATGGCGGCAATAGCGTATTTTCCCCTAACGGTGAGCGACATCTGAAAATGTCACATATAGGGAAAATACTGATTCTATTAAGGAAATTATACAGAAGAAATAAATAAAATGCAATCATTATTTGCGAAACCGTTTACATGGTTTTCACGCTGCCGGATAAGAAAAATCAACGAAAGTTTAGGAAAAGTGCAAAAACGAAATGGGAAAAACTATCCAAATTACACAAAACCGTGTAATTTTAACGAAAGAAAGGAAGATTGCGTTGCAAAATTGTGAATTATGATGTAAAATATTAGTGCGAAAACGATTTCGAAAACAAGAACACTGAAAGATTGGTTTCGTGAATCAGGGGAGCGCTGGTGAAAATGGTTTCAATGAAGGATATTTCAATCGCCTGTGGTGTGTCGATTGCAACGGTCAGCAAGGCACTTAATAACCACAACGATGTTGGAGCAGAGACAAAAGAACATATTAAGCAGGTGGCTAAAGAAATGGGGTATTTCCCCAATTCTGCAGCTAAGGCATTGAAGACAAATCGTACCTATAATATAGGAGTGCTTTTTGCAGAAGAGGCATATAGTGGACTGACCCATGACTATTTTACTTTTGTGCTTAACAGTCTGAAGAGTACGGTGGAAAAGAAAGGATATGATATAACCTTTATCAATGACTGCAAGACACGCCCTAACAGGATGTCTTACCTGGAGCATTGCAGGTATCGTGGCTTTGACGGAATAGCAATCGTATGTACGGATTTCTATACGCCGGAAGTCATGGAACTGGTTCGCAGTAATATTCCGATGGTAACCATCGACCATCTGTTTAACAATGTATGTGCAATTATGTCAGATAATGTGAAAGGCATGCAGGATCTTCTGAATTATGTATATCAGAGGGGGCATCGCAGAATCGCATATATTCATGGAGCAGATTCGGCGGTTACGCAGAGCAGACTGTCTTCCTTCTACAGAACGGCGGCACAGCTTGGATTGGAGATACCGGATGAGTATGTGAGTGTTGCTGCTTATCGTAATACAGATAGAACATATGAGGAGACGATAAGACTTCTGAAATTAAAAGAAAGACCTACCTGTATTTTATATCCGGATGATTTTGCGGCATTTGGCGGAATCAATGCAATTAAGGAAATGGGTCTGCGGATTCCGCAGGATATTTCGGTAGTGGGTTATGATGGTATCAGAATTGCAAGACATATTGAACCTACTTTAACAACGTTGCATCAGGATACGGAGGAGTTGGGCAAAAGAGCGGGAGAAAAGCTGATCAACCTGATTGAACAGCCTAAGACGACTCTGATTGAACAGATTATAGTGGAAGGCTACGTGTATGAAGGTAATTCGGTAGCTGACCTGAACTGTCCTGACTCGTAGAGAACTTATGTAAGTGTATATAGATATTCATGCTATATATTAGTGGGGTTATAAGAAGGAAAAGCGTTTGCGGGGATATCCTGCAGGCGCTTTTTCTTAGTATTCAAAATTATTATGCGAGTTTTGCATAAAGAACTTTTCTGTGGAATAATATTCTGATATACTGTTTTGTATGATTTTATATGACATATTTACGGAAAAGAAGGAAATATCATGAACAAAAGAAAAATATGTATGCTGATATTGATAGCACTGATTGGTGGACTGGCTGTATATACTTTTGTAAATCCGGGTTCTGCTGATGCGGAGAGCGTGGTCTATGCATCACCGCTCGCGCTGTTGCCGTCTGTTGTTGCTATTGCACTGGCACTTATTACGAAAGAAGTATATACATCCCTTTTTACAGGAATCATAATAGGAGCATTGTTGAATTCCAACTTTAATCTGGAACGGGCTTTAAACACCTTCCTTTTTCAGGAAAATGGTGGCATGGTGTCGAAACTTGCTGACAGTTGGAATGTGGGTATCCTGATTTTCCTTGTGCTGTTAGGCATTTTGGTATCGGTACTGAACCGTGCCGGCGGCTCGGCGGCTTTTGGGCATTGGGCGGCTGATCACATTAAGACGAAGGTTGGTGCACAGCTGGCTGCTATGGTGCTTGGTGTTCTGATTTTTGTGGATGATTACTTTAACTGCCTGACCGTAGGAAGTGTTATGCGCCCTGTTACGGACCGTCATAAAGTATCCCGTGTAAAGCTGGCTTATATCATTGATGCGACTGCTGCACCGATTTGTATCATTGCACCCATCAGTTCATGGGCGGCTGCAGTAACCTCTTCCGTACCGGCTGATGCCCAAATCAATGGATTTGCCGTATTCCTGCAGACGATTCCTTATAATTTATATGCGTTCCTTACCATTATTATGGTATTTGCACTGAGCGTCATGAAAATGGATTTTGGTCCTATGAGCGTATATGAAAAGAATGCACAGAACGGGGATTTATTTACTGTACATGATGCGGGAAGTACACAGCAGGAGGAAAGTGTGTATAAGCAGGGTGTGAAAGTGATTGACCTGCTTCTGCCGGTGGGGGTTTTGATCTTCTCCTGTATTGTCGGCATGGTATATACCGGCGGATTCTTCTCGGGTAATGATTTTATTAATGCTTTTGCTTCTGCGGATGCTTCTCAGGGACTTGTACTGGGTGGATTTGTTACACTTATTTTTACCTTTATCTATATGATGCTTCGTGATGTATTGACTTTTAAAGAATTTGCGGAATGCATTCCGAAGGGATTTGAGGCAATGATTGCACCAATCCTTATTTTAACCATGGCATGGACTTTGTCCGGTATGACGAATCTGCTTGGTGCCAAAGAATTTGTTGCCGGTCTGGTACAGAATTCCGCCAATGCTTTCCAGGGATTTTTACCGGTAATTATTTTCCTCGTGGCAGCATTCCTTGCTTTTGCAACCGGAACAAGCTGGGGGACTTTCGGAATTCTGATTCCGATCGTGCTTGGTGTATTCCCGGAGGGGCAGATGATGGTCATCTCTATTGCGGCCTGTCTGGCAGGTGCTGTTGCAGGTGATCACTGTTCGCCTATTTCAGATACTACCATTATGGCAAGTGCGGGTGGACAGTGTAATCATGTAAGTCATGTTTCTACACAGCTTCCTTATGTGATTACTGTTTCAGCAGTGTGCTGTCTTGGTTATATACTGATTGGCGTGCTGAATGCCTGTGGTCTGATGCAACTGGCAGTTTTCTCACTTCCTGTCAGCATTGTCTTATTAATCTGTGTATTATGGGTGATTCGAAGAAAGAATGAGGAGTGTTGATTATGGCATCTTCGGTAATTTTTGATCAAAGCAGGCTGAGAGCCTATGACGGAATGATGAGATTGTGTGAATATTCCGGCGAGACGCAGGAATGGTGCGGTCAGCTTTGGAATGCAATGCTTTTGGACCCCGAACTGTACGAGGCATTTGTTTATTATCTGGAGCATCATGGGTTCTCAGAGAAATTAAAGTGTGAAGGATATTCTTTGATTGATTGCTATGTCTGGGAGATGGAGCAGGATAATCTGCGCAGGGATACCGGTAAAAATACAGAAGCGTGTAATAAGGAAGATATGGTTTTGCATGCATTCTGGATGATGGCACAGATGCGTAGATCGCCGGAGGAATATTGCAAGAAAATGAACCGGTGGGGCATTGATCAAAGTATATAATATGTGGAGATACGTGTAAAATGAATCGAAATGAGTTTATTGATAAATTGCAGCGTACGCTTGCCGGAGGATTAAACTGTAATCAGGTGGCGGACAATGTACGTTATTATCAGGATTATATCGATACAGAGATACGCAAGGGCAGGAGTGAAGCGGATGTCCTTGCCGGATTGGGCGATCCAAGACTGTTAGCCAAAAGCATCATAGAGGCCAATAAACATGCCGGTGTTAATGAGGGAACGAACCGGGGTTATGATGAAGAAATGACAGCGGATAGTTCGTACGGCAGTGAAAACAGACGCGAAGGTGCGTATTATGATACGACATCCGGGAACAGCAGGATGTTTCGTGTGCCGGGATGGCTGATTTTGCTAATTGTAACAGTGGTGGTTATCCTGATCATTGGCGTAGCTTTTTCTTTGATTTCCGTGCTTGCGCCAATTATTATTCCGATCTTAATTGTGATTCTTCTGATCAGAATATTCCGCGACAACACATAACAAAAGACCATTCGGGTAAATGGTCTTTTGCGGGGAGTATAAAAATTAATATAAGGGTCTGTAAACTGAGAATGAAGGGGTATCTCTGTTTACAATGCTTATTATATACTGTTGAATAAGGAAAAACAATTTAAAATAGTACCAAAGTACCACGATATGTTTTGTTACTTTTGAATAAAAAATTAGTACCAAAGTCCTAGATAACCCTTGAATAAGTTATGATCAATTTTCTCATACTATTCCTGTAACATCAAAACAATCAGGAGGTATGGAAGATGTCTAAAAATGATTTTAACCAGAACAACCAGAATAATCAGAATGAGAAACAGCAGGACAAATACAACAACAGCCAGAACAACTCTAAGAACAGCACAAAGAACAGTTCCGGCAACAATTCTCAGGACAATCAGAAGAACAATCAGTAGCCTGGGAACGGTCAATCAGAAACCGCAGATTTTGACAGAGGAAGGGGCCTTTATGCTCCTTCCTCTTTACATATATGATATGCATATAACATGCAGGCTGCCTGCGAATGTACTTATTAAAGATTGACACCCGCTCACATCCATTTTACAATGAACCTATGGAAAAATTAGAGTATATTGTGCCCTGTCATTTTGGATTAGAGGCGGTTTTAAAAAAAGAAATCATGGAATTAGGATACGAAATCGTATCAGTGGAGGACGGAAGGATTACATTTGCGGGAGATACTCAGGCGATTTGTCGTGCCAATATTTTCCTGCGCAGTGCCCAGAGGGTGTTGGTTAAAGTTGGCAGTTTTCATGCGGAAACTTTTGAAGAGCTTTTCCAGGGAACCAGGTCACTGCCATGGGAAACGTATATCCCAAAGGATGGGAAATTCTGGGTGGCCAAGGCAGCCAGTATCAAGAGTAAGCTTTTCAGTCCATCGGATATTCAGTCTGTTATGAAAAAGGCTATGGTTGAACGTATGAAGAGCGTATATCGTCAGGACTGGTTCGAGGAGAGTGGGGCCTCTTATCCGGTTCGTGTTTTTCTGATGAAGGACGAGGTGACGGTAGGACTGGATACTACGGGAGAGTCTCTTCATAAAAGAGGATACCGGAAACTTACGGCCAAGGCACCCATCGCGGAGAATCTGGCAGCGGCACTGATTATGCTGACCCCTTGGAGAGGTAACCGTATTCTGGTTGATCCGTTTTGCGGCAGCGGAACGATACCGATTGAAGCGGCTATGATGGCGGCACATATGGCTCCGGGTATGAATCGAAGCTTTCTTGCTGAAGAGTGGAGACATATTGTGGAGCATAAGAGCTGGTACCGGGCGGTGGATGAGGCACAGTCCATAGTGAATACGACTGTGGATACCGATATTCAGGGATATGATATTGATGATCAGATGGTGTCCATTGCCAGAGCGAATGCGAAAATGGCAGGCGTGGATCATATGATACACTTCCAGCGCAGAGGCGTGGAGCAATTGAGCCATCCGAAAAAATATGGTTTTATCATTACGAATCCGCCCTATGGAGAAAGGCTGGAGGATAAGAAGAATCTGCCGGAACTGTATCATATGATCGGTGAACGGTATATGGCACTGGACAGCTGGTCTATGTACCTGATCACGGCTTATGAGCAGGCAGAAGCGGCGATTGGAAGAAAAGCGGACAAGAACAGAAAGATATATAATGGTATGATGAAGACTTATTTCTATCAGTTTATGGGACCCAAACCGGGTGGGAGCGGAAGATAGCAATGCAGCAGAACAGACTAATGAAAAGAACGGCCGTATATTGTATTGCGTTCACGTTTGCGGCAATGAGTGCCATACTGTATTATTCTGCTAATAAGATTATTGTTGTGGCGGATATAGCGCAGGATGAGGTGGTACAGTCGGCAGAGCATGAAGGTGCAGCGGGCGAAAAAGTCACCGATAAAACACGTATCAACATTGACAGAGACAGTCGGGATTCGGATTACTTCTGTATTCCGTTACCGGATAACGTGAAACCGGAAGAGGTAACACTGGAGAATCATTATATGGACCAGGAGGTGTGGGTCAGCATTGATCTTAAGAACCCGGAGGAACAGAGAGGGTTTTACGAAAATCAAAGTGTTTATGGGGACTGTGAAAATGTGCTGGATGGACACTTTGATGTGGAGAAAAAGCGAATCTGCCTGAGGTTTGCCCTGACCGGTGTGTTTGAATACCAAAGCGTCTTTGAAAACAATACTCTTTATGTAAAATTTGTGCCACCGAAGGAAGTTTATGATAAAATCGTTGTCATAGATCCGGCATACGGAGCAGACGAGAACGGTGGCGAATCAGATGGCGTTAAGGGCAAAAATATTACGCTGGATATTGCGAAAGCATTGAAAACAAAGATGGATGAAACCGATATTAAAGTATATTACACCCGTATGGATGACAGCAATCCGGATGACAGAACCCGGGTGCGGTTGGCAGTTGCGACGGATGCGGATATGTTAATCCGGATCGAGGTTGGCAGTGCAGAGAATAGCAGGATATATGGAACAGAAGCAATTTGCAACAGCAGATTTTTTATTCCGGACTTTGGCAGTGTGGAATTAGCAGATCTGCTGGAGCGTGAAGTGGTAACAGCCATCAGCGGTAAAGCGAACGGGCTTGTGGAAGTGACGGAGGCAGACGTGGTCATCAGGGAGGTTACTGTACCCGCAGCCGGTATTAAAGCAGGATATCTGACCAATAGCCAGGAATTCGTTCTGCTTCAAAGAGATGATTATATTGAAAAGATTGCGGATGGCATCTGCCGGACAATTCAAAAAGTGTATGATAAATAAGGTGCTATGCAGACAGAAGAATGCGAAAGGATAAGAGATGCAGTGAAGCCAAAGATTATTTTTGCTACCGGCAATGAGGGGAAGATGCGAGAGATCAGAGCAATTCTGGGAGACATGGATGCAGAGATTTGCTCTATGAAAGAAGCGGGGATTCAGACGGATATTATTGAAGATGGCAAGACTTTTGAGGAAAATGCCATAATCAAGGCAAAGACGATTGCAGCGCAGACCGATGCTATTGTACTGGCGGATGATTCCGGTCTGGAGATTGACTATCTGAATAAGGAACCCGGAATCTATTCGGCAAGATATATGGGGGAGGATACGCCTTATTCGGTGAAAAACAAGAATCTGATCGACAGGCTTGCGGGCGTGCCGGATGAAAAGCGAACAGCCAGATTTGTATGTGCTATTGCAGCAGCTTTTCCCGACGGGCAGGTGATTACTACACAGGGTGTAATCGAGGGCAGAATCGGTTATGAGGAAAAGGGAAGCAATGGTTTTGGATATGATCCCATTTTCTACGTGCCGGAATACGGATGCAGTACGGCACAACTTACCGAAGAACAGAAGAACCGTATCAGCCATCGTGGGAAAGCGCTGGAGGCTATGAAATTAGAACTAAAGAAAAGGATGTCATAGGTGATTTATGAGAATACTGATTGTAAGTGATACTCATCGTCGCAATGAGAATTTTCTGCGGGTTGTGGACAAAATCGGTCCCTTGGATCTTGTTGTACATTGCGGTGATGTAGAGGGAAGTGAATATGTTATAAGCGAAGCGGCAGGCTGCCCGGTAGAGATTGTACAGGGGAATAATGACTTCTTTTCGGATCTTCCGAAGGAAAAGGAATTTATGATCGGGGGATATAAGGTGTGGCTGACGCATGGACATCATTATTATATTTCCATGAATAATGAGATGATTAAACAGGAAGCGCGGGCAAGAGAAGCGGATATTATCATGTGCGGGCATACTCATAAGCCCGTGATTGACAGGGAGGCTGATCTGACCCTGATTAATCCCGGAAGCATCAGCTTCCCGAGACAGGAGAACCGTAAACCCAGTTACATACTGATGGAGATTGATGCGAAGGGAGAGGCACATTATACATTGAATTATATATAGAAGAAATTCTTCTTTATAAAAAGTTCTTTGAAAAGTAAAAAAAGCGGTTGACAGACAAAAAAGCGTATTATATAATATACCTTGCGTTGTGAACAAATCGGCGCGGGATACCTTTCGGGGTGTGGCTCAGCTTGGCTAGAGCGCCTGGTTTGGGACCAGGAGGTCGCAGGTTCGAATCCTGTCACCCCGACGCAAAATCAGGTATCATATATGCGGGTGTAGTTCAATGGTAGAACACCAGCCTTCCAAGCTGGATACGTGGGTTCGATTCCCATCACCCGCTTTTACAGAAGGAACATTAGTGCTAAGGTTCCTTTTTCTTATTCTAATTTACTTAAAGGTTTTAGAAAGGAAGATTGAAAAAGAGATATATTTTGCAACAAATATTTTGGCCGACGAAATATTACCTAAATAATATCTTGATTTTCAAGCTTATAGAACGATTCCTTTAGCTAAAAACAACTTAAAAGGATTGGAGAAATGTAAAAAATGCACAAAAAATGGAAAAATAAAATGGTAAAATAGTAGAACAATATAAAAAGGACAAAAATGATATATAAAAAACAAGAACAACTCATGATTAATGTTTAAATTAGTGTATAATTAGAGTCAAGTTAAACGATTAACTTGCAAATTGTTCTCGGAAAGAGAACTAAAAAGAAGGAGGATTTTTATTATGAAACTGAAGAAAGTTTTGGCGCTTGCTTTAGCAGCAACCATGACATTCTCTTTAGTAGGATGTGGCGGCTCTACTGATACAGCTGCAGAAGCACCTGCTGAGGAAACAACAGAAGAAGCACCTGCTGAGGAAGTAGCAGAAGAAGCACCTGCCGAGGAAGCAACTGATGATGCAGCAGCTTCTGCAGGACTTGCTTACAAAGGAGATCTGAACATTATGCACTTCTCCACATCTGAGGAGTCAGAAGGTAACGGTGGTTCCGATGGATTCCGTACAATGCTTGCAGAGTGGAAAGAAGCTAATCCGGACATTAACTTAGTGGAGAACGTACTTGCAAATGACGAGTATAAGACACAGATTGCTACATTAGCAGCAGCAGACGATCTGCCGGATGTATTCTTACTTCAGGGTATGAATACAAAATCATGGGCTGAGCAGGGTCTGGTTATGGATTTGACAGATGTAATCGCACAGTCACCTTACGCAGCAGATTATAAGGAAGCATTCTTCACACCTTTCAAGGATGCTGATGGTAAGATTTATGCACTTCCTGCATTAACAGGTGGTACCTGTACAGTAGTTGTTTACGACAAGCAGATGTGGAAGGATGCAGGCTTTGAATCTTTCCCGGCTACTTGGGAAGAAGTTCTGGAAGCAAAAGAGTACTTCGCCGGTGAAGGTGTTGATACAATCGCTTTCGGTAACAGTGGTAAATGGCAGGCTAACTCCTGTTTCATGTCCACAATCGGAACAATGTTCACTGGTAAAGAGTGGTTTGAGTCCATCATTAATAAGGGTGGCGCAGCATTCACAGATAAAGAACAGCAGGACGCTCTTGCATTTACTCAGGAAGCATTTAACTCCGGCGTATTTAACGCAGACTTCAATGCAATCTCCAATGAGGATGCACGTGAGTACTATATCGCTGGCGATGCAGCAGCATTCATCGGTGGTAACTGGGATGTTTCCTATATCATGGCAACTCTGTTAGAGTCAGATGAAGAGAAGTATAACAACATTGGTTTTGCTACATTCCCGTCTATCGAGGGTGCTAAGTTATCCAACCTACAGAACATCGGTATGGGCTATGGTATGGCTATCAATGCTAAGGTAGCAGAAGATCCTGACAAACTTGCAGCAGCAATCGACTTGATTTACAAACTGACAGGTGCAGACTTCTCTAACTTTGTAGCTCAGAACTATGCTCTTGGTGGTTTAACAGCAGTAGATGATGTAGACTTAAGCGGATTTGATCAGATTACACAGGACTTCTACAACTGGTCTTATGTAACAACAGATCCTTGTGAAATCTATGATTCTTATGTAAGCAGCGCTGTATGGGATGTATACAATACAAACCTTCAGGATTTACTGAATGGCGATACAGATGTACAGACTATGACAGAAGCTGTACAGAAGGCTTATGAGGAGAACTATTAATTAGTAACATAAAGTAACATTGACATAAGTCGTATAGCAATATAATAATGTTTTAAACCTGAGGTCTCATCCATTGAGTCGGATGGGACCTCATTTTAAATCCGACCCTAGAGGAGGTTACGTATATGCTAAAATCAATTAAGCCGAAGGGACGTACAATAGCATTATATCTTCTTATCCCCGTTATTTGGTATGTTTTTTCTGTATTTGTACCACTTATTACTGCAGTATTTTACAGCCTTTTTGAGTGGAAAGGCGGACCGAAGAAGACATTTATCGGAATAGATAATTACATAGCTTTATTACAGGATGAGACATTCTGGCAGGCATTCGGCCATAACCTGTATCTGGTAGTTGCTTGTATTATCGGGCAGGTTGGTATTGCGTTTGTGTTTGTTTTGATTGTTAATTCCAGATTAGTCAAGTTGAAAGGAATTCACAGAACATTCGGATTCTTCCCGAGTACAATTTCAGCTGTATGTATCGGTTTTATCTGGATGATGATTTATGATTATAAAAGAGGTATCCTGAACTGGCTCCTGATTCAGACAGGTCACGAGGACTCCGTTCAGGTATGGTTAAACAACCCGAAACTGGTTATGTTTTTGGTGGCAATTCCGTTGATATGGCAGTTTATCGGATACTATATGGTAATCCTGCTTTCTGCTATTTCTTCTGTTGATGCGGAAATATTTGAGGTGGCGGAGCTGGATGGTGCCAATGCATTCCAGAGAGCTATTTACATAGTACTTCCACTTATCAAGAATACACTGCTTGTTTGTATTACGCTTTGTGTAGCCGGTAATATGAAAGCTTTCGACCATATCTTTACCATGACAGAAGGTGGACCCGGTACATCATCCATGGTTATGGCAATGTATGGTTACAAGATCTCCTTTGCCCAGATGAACATGGGTTACGGTAGTGCGATTTCCGTAGGAATCTTCGTTGTCAGCCTGCTTGTAATCGGTGGCAGCCAGAAGCTTGTTAACTGGACGATGAAAGATAAGGGGGTTGAATAATATGGCACAGATGGAAAAAATTAAAAGCGGTAAAACACCTGCACAGAAAGCCAAGACCGGCCTTGTCGGTTTCCTTTTAAATGCTCTTATGATTTTATTCTCTGCAAGCTGTATCTTTCCGCTTGTATGGATGTTTTATTCATCCCTGAAGACAAAGAGAGTATTCAATGCTGATATTATCGGTCTTCCGAAAGAGCCTACGATCAGTAACTATGTTAAGATCCTGACGAATCAGGATTACCATATCGGACAGTCTATGATGGCCAGTGTGCGTACCACATTACTTTCCGTATTCTTTATTGTATTGTTTGGTTTTATTGTAGGATATATTCTTTCCAGAATCAAATTCAAAGGAAACCGTATCCTGTACGTAATGTTCCTGATGGGTATGCTGATTCCGGTACATTCGTTGTTAGTGCCGATTTACGTTGTATTCAATAAGACAGGACTTGGTAACCAGTGGTTTACACTGATCATCCCTTATGTTGCATTCGGTCTTCCGATTGCCGTGTTCCTGGTGGAAGGCTATATCAAAGCTATTCCGGTGGAATTGGAAGAAGCAGCGGCAATTGACGGCAGCTCTTTTTCAAGAACATTGTTTAGCATTATCCTTCCGATTGCTAAACCGATTTTGGTAACCATTGCGATTATTCAGGTTTTCTCCTGCTGGAATGAGTTCTCCTTCGCATTGGTTCTGATTAAAGATGTAAGATTACAGACAGTTCCGCTTGCCATGACAATGTTTAAGGGACAGTTCGCATCGGATTACCCGAAGATTATGTCGGCTATGCTGACAACTATGGCACCTATTGTTATCTTATACTTTGTATTTAGTAAGCAAATTATCAAGGGTATGGTTGCGGGTGCAGTTAAAGGTTAAAACGAGGGTCAAAAAATTTATTTTTTCATTGACAAGCACATGCATTGTGTGATACAGTATAACTCGTGCTAAGCAAGTACAATCGTATGCTTTGCATACGATTGTATTACGTGTTCGTAGCTCAGCTGGATAGAGCAACGGCCTTCTAAGCCGTGGGTCGGGGGTTCGAATCCCTTCGAGCACGCTTAAAATGAAATAGGTTTATACCTGTTTCATTCTATATGGTGGGTATGGCGCAGTTGGCTAGCGCGCCAGATTGTGGCTCTGGAGGCCGAGGGTTCGAGTCCCTCTATCCACCTTTACACGGGAACGTGCAAGGAGCACAGCCTGCTGTTACCAATAATGGGCTATCGCCAAGGGGTAAGGCACAGGACTTTGACTCCTGCATTCGCTGGTTCAAATCCAGCTAGCCCAGTTTACGGAGCACTAGCTCAGTCGGTAGAGCACCTGACTTTTAATCAGGTTGTCGGGGGTTCGAATCCCCCGTGCTTCATGCTTATGAACTCTCAAAACGTGAATAAACAGTTTTGGGGGTATTTTTTTGCTTATGAGGAAGAAGGGAGAAGTTACATTATGGCACAGGAAAATAAAATGGGAACCATGCCGGTTAACAAGTTGCTGATCACCATGTCCCTGCCTATGATGCTTTCTATGCTGGTACAGGCGCTCTATAATGTGGTAGACAGTATTTTTGTATCCAGAATCAATGAGAATGCGTTGACGGCGGTATCACTGGCATTCCCCATTCAGACATTGATGATTTCGGTGGCAGGCGGAACCTGTGTGGGCATTAATGCGGTGCTCTCAAAGGCTTTGGGAGAAAAGAATCAGGAGAAGGTTAATCGGACGGCCGGAAACGGTATTGTTCTGATGGGAATCAGTTATGTCCTTTTTCTGGCAGTAGGATTGTTTGCATCAAAAGCCTTTTATTTGAGTCAGACAAATGATGCACAGATTGTGCAATACGGTTATGATTATCTGTCGGTCATATGCTGTTATTCTTTTGGCTTGTTTGCACAGTTTACCTTTGAGCGGCTTTTGCAGTCTACGGGTAAAACCTTTTATATAATGATCACGCAGGGAACCGGTGCGATTATCAATATTATTCTTGATCCGGTCTTTATCTTCGGATTATGTGGCATGCCAAAGATGGGCGTGCAGGGGGCAGCTGTGGCAACGGTTATCGGACAGATTGCTGCCGGTGTTATTGCGTTCCTTTTTAATAGGAAGAAAAACGATGAAATCAGGCTGGAACTGAGAGAGTTTGTCATGGAGTGGGACATTGTAGGTCAGATTTATAAGATTGGATTGCCGTCCATGATAATGCAGGCGATTGGTTCTGTTATGACTTATGGGATGAATCTTATTCTAATATCCTTTACCTCGACGGCTACGGCGGTATTTGGAGTATATTTCAAACTGCAGAGTTTCATCTTCATGCCGGTATTCGGTATGAACAATGGTCTGGTACCTATTCTGGCTTACAATTATGGTGCGGGCAGACGGGATCGGTTTGTGATGGCACTTAAGAGTGCTGTTCTGTATGCCATGGCCATTATGTTTGTGGGAATTATTATCTTCCAGATGATTCCCGGCAAGCTGTTTCAATTATTTGCGGCATCGGATACTATGTTACAGATTGGTATTCCGGCGTTGCGGATTATCAGTCTCAGTTATATCTTTGCAGGCTATAATATTATTTGTGGCACAGCCTTTCAGGCCCTGGGCAATGCGGTATACAGTATGATTGTTTCGATTGCCAGACAGCTTGTAGTCCTTCTTCCGGCAGCGTATCTGTTGGCGCTCTTGGGAAATGTTAACTATGTATGGTGGTCCTTCCCGATTGCAGAGATTGCATCACTGACTATGACGACAATCTTCCTCATTAAGATAAATAAAGATGTGATTCGTCATATTGGCGAAGAGCCAGGTTGACATGACTTCATGAAAATGATATGATACTTGAGCGGGTTTTAAAACCCGCATATAAGCGGATGTGGCGGAATTGGCAGACGCGCCAGATTTAGGTTCTGGTGTCCCCGACGTGCAGGTTCAAGTCCTGTCATCCGCATAGAAAGAGTGCCAGTTATGGGCACTCTTTTTTCTGTTTGTAGTGAATAACAATAATTGTATTTGATTATGTGATTTGTTATAATTGACCTTATCAAAAAAGGCTGGTAATGAAAGAGATTAAAATCTTATGAAAATTTGTGGTCAATTATGAATTTGAGAAGTTCAGCAGAGCCTTCAACACCAAGCATGCTGCTGTCTAAAAATAATTGGCGATTGTGTCTTTCTCCACGGTTCTGTTTTGTGAAGTATTTGTAATAATCATGCCGGGAATGATCCATACGCTGGATTAATGTTTCTGTAGCCTCTGGTGTCAGACCATACTTATTGACAAGGTAATTGATGCGGACTCCGATGGGGGAATAAATAAAGCAGCAAAAGAGATTAGGGTATCCCTCCAAAATGTAGTCGGCGCATCGTCCAATGAAAACACCGCCTTTGTCTCTGGCGAAGACTTTGATATACTCCGTTTCGCATTCATAAATGCTTTTAAGAATGGCTCTATCTGGAGCTGACCAAAGTTTTATGGGAAGTCCGCTTTTGGCAAGATCTTCAAGATGTTCGAGATCTTCCTGTTTGATATATTTCATATTCATTGCATATTGATCCAAAGTGTTTTTGTCGTAGAAGGGAATTTGGTAGTGATCAGCAACGATTTTCCCGATTTCGCCACCACGACTTCCGAATTCTCTTCCGATAGTTAATATAAATTTTTGCATAGAAATCCCTCCTTACGTATCACATGGACTTTGATAAATTTATAGTAAAGGAAAAAGAAGAAATATGAAAATACATATTAGATTCCATAAGCATATTTTTGAGATATGGATAGAAAGAGAGGATCAATTATGGACATACGGATATTGAAATATTTTGTCACGGTTGTTGAAGAGGGCAGTATTACAAAAGCGGCAAAGAGACTGAATATGTCCCAACCTCCGTTAAGTAAACAGATGAAGCAGTTGGAAGAGGAAATGGGGGTGATTCTTTTTATAAGAGGGAAAAAGAATATTCAGCTTACACAAGCAGGGAGTTTTTTTAAGACACGCGCAGAGGAAATCATTTCTTCGGTAGATGCATTAGAACGACAGATTAAGGAATATAGAGATGGAAACAAGGGAAGAATTATTATTGGTGCAGTAGAAGCTGTTGCAACAAATTATCTTCCTGAGATATTAAATGCATTTCGGAGAAAATACGAAGATATTACTTTTGAGATATGGAGCGGAAGCACTGATGATATTTTAAAGAAACTGGATAAAGGTGTTATAGATGTTGGATTTATTCGAAATGCTTTTGATGAGAATAAATATAATAGTTTTGAGTTGTTACAGGATTCCTGGGGAGCACTTATTTCAAAGCAGCACAAGCTTGCGGAAGACGGCAAAGAATATATTACGGCAGACATGTTGTTGGGGGAGCCGTTGGTCATTCCTTCCACACCCGGAAGAGTAAATGAATTGCAAAAATGGTTTGGACAGGCGGGAATAGAACCTAATGTTTTGTATAATTATAATGTGTTTGCAATTGGGGAGGCATTGGTAAAAGAGAAGTTAGGAATTGCACTGGTGTTGGCTGATTATCGTAAAGCAGAAATGGAACCATATTTGATTTATAAAAAATTAAGACCTGAGTTAAAATCTTCTGTAAATGTATTATGGTCTAAAAATTACTATTTGACAGAACCGGCGAGTCGATTGGTAGAATTTATTATGAATGAAATAGAGTAAGAAAAGGCATATCTTCAAGATATGATAATGGTTGAAAATAAGTATTTTACTTATGGAAATTATGATGGTAAGATACATTTAATTTATTTGGCAGGCAAAGAAGCATGCAAAAGGCTTCTTGCCTGTCTTTTTCTTTTGAAGGAGTGATGATATGAAGAGATTGAAAAAAAGCAGAATTAGCCCACAACATGTTATCGGATTATGTACAATCCTTATACTCTTCTATTTATGGTGGTATGTGACGGATCGGGAGTATATTAAAGCAATGTTTTTACCGTCGCCGAGACAGGTGTGGGAGACGTTTAAAGTTATTTGTACTGAAGGATATAAAGGAAATACCTTAGGCGGGCACATGCTTGTGAGTATGAAACGACTTGTAATAGCAATGTTTTTTGCAATAATCACCGCGATACCGTTTGGACTTGCGTGTGGATATTTCAAAAATGTAAAGGCAATTTTTGAACCAATTCTTGCATTTTACAGACCTTTGCCTCCGTTAGCCTACTACAGCTTATTGGTACTATGGCTTGGAATTGATGATTCTTCAAAAATAACACTATTATTTTTGGCAGGATTTTCACCAATTTATATCTCATGTATGGCGTCAATCAGTAGAGTAAAAGAAGATTACATTTATGGCTCATATTCAATGGGAGCTAGCAGATTTCAGACTTTTTTGCATGTGATTCTTCCATCGGCACTTCCTGATATATTTATTGGCTTAAGGAATGCATTAAGCGGTACTTATAGAACTTTGGTTGCAGCAGAAATGGTTGCAGCAGTTTCGGGAATAGGCTGGATGGTCGTAGATGCTGGTGACTATTTAAGAAGTGACGTTATTTTTGTTGGTATTATCGTAATGGGCATTACAGGGTTGATTTTAGAAAATGGAATTTTGTGGATTGAGAAAAAAATAGTTCCTTGGAAGGGAAAAGAGTAACAGGGTCATAAAGCTAAAAGCTTTTTGATAAATAACGATTTGGAGGAAAAGATTATGAAGAAAAGAAGTTTATTTATGAAAATGATGGCAATGGGAATAGCGGCAGTCATGATGTTTTCTATGGTAGCATGTGGCGCAAAGAATGAGATGACAGAATCTGTCGAGACGGAGGAAAATGTTCAATCTTCGGAGTCTGATGCTACAAATGAGACAGCAGGAGAAGAAGATTTTCCTGAAGCGATCAAAATAGGATATCAGCCTGTGGCAAATGATATGATGATTGCAATTACAGAGGGACTATTAGATAATTTGGAATATCCATACGAACTGGTTGAATTCAAGAGTGGTAAAGATATAAACAACGCACTTGCTTCCGGCAGCGTTGATGTAGGATATATCGGAACGGTACCGGTTGTGTCAGGAATTGCAAGCAATTTAGGATATGAAGTATTTTGGATTGACGGTATTATCACAGAGTGTGAAGGCTTGGTTGTGAAAGAAGGAATTTCAAGTATTGCAGATTTGGAAGGAAAAACCGTAGGTGTTGTAACCGGTTCAACTTCTCATTATAGTTTGATGAGCGCAATGGAAGATGCAGGAGTTCCGGAGGATTCTGTTACCATTCTCAATGGAGCACCTACAGAAATCATTGCTATGTGGGAGAGAGGAGATATTGATGCAGCATACATCTGGCAACCATCCTTAGAAGCAATGATTAATGAGGGCGGTACTGTTATTTTCGATGGTAATAATAGCGAACAGATTGGGGCAACAACCGCAGTACTTCATGTGGTGAACAAAGAATTTGCAGAGAAATATCCGAAGGCAGTATCAGCCTTAGTTGATGTATTGGCATCTACACAAGATGCATATCAGGCAGATCCGGATAAGGTTGCAGCAGATGTGGCAGAGAGACTTGAAATGGATGTTGACATGTGCAAGACCTCAATTGAAGGTTATCGTTGGCTGACCAAAGAAGAACAGGCGTCAGAGGAGTATTTGGGTGGAGGATTTTCGAAAGTATTGAAAAAGACAGCAGATTTCCTGGCTAGTCAGGAGAGTATTGCTGAATCACCTGATGAGACTGTATTTGTGGAGTCTATTTCTCCAGACTTTGTAAAATAAATGGAATGGAGGCTGTCTTATGAATAACTTGGAGCATAGCACAGATCTTGAAAAACGCAATGTAATCAGTGTAAAGAATTTGAATTTATGTTATGGAGACAACGGTAATGGTGTTATGGCGTTGGAAAATATAAATCTGGAAATCAATGAGGGAGATTTTGTATGTGTGTTAGGACCATCAGGATGTGGGAAAAGTACTTTCTTAAAAATCCTGGCAGGATTTCTATTCCCGACAAGTGGGAAGGCTACTTTGGATGGAAAAGAAATTAAGAAGCCGGACAGTAGCAGAGGAGTTGTGTTTCAGACGCCAAATTTGTATCCGTGGATGAATATAGAGAAGAATGTTACTTATGGACCAAGAATGCGCAAAGTGCCAAAGGAAATCATAAGGCAGCTTTCTGACCAGTATTTAAGGCAAGTTGGACTCAGCGAATTTAAAAAACAAAAGACATATGAGTTATCCGGTGGAATGAAGCAAAGGGCGGCATTGGCCAAAGTTTTGGTAAATGATCCAAGAATCATTCTTATGGATGAACCATTTGGTGCACTGGATGCGCTTACAAGAGTAAATATGCAGGGATTAATCCGCAAAATCTGGAAAGAAACCGGAAAGACGATTTTGTTGATTACCCATGATGTAGATGAGGCGTTACAGCTTGGTAATAGAGTGATTGTTTTTTCGAAAAGACCGGGAACCATTCTTAAAGAGTTTGATGTGGATTTTGCAGAACGAATTCAGAAGAAAGGGGATGAAAATGAAATTATTTTTGAGTCGGATTATCTGGATATCAAGCAGAAGATATTAGAGATTATAAACAAACAGCATGATGAAATTGCCGAGCAGGCATTAAGAATTGAGTAACATGGACTTTCTTAAGAATGGAGGAAAATGATTATGAAAGATGTAATGAATTTAGCAGTGGTAAATTTTAAACCGGTTTGGGGTAACAAGGAAGCTAACTTAAATCGTATGTTGGGTTATATTGAGAGTGCAGCAAAGCGTGGAGCCGATATGATTGTGATGCCGGAGGTATGTTTAACAGGCTATGACGATTTGTATGATGTAGAACGCAGTGAAAAAATGCAGACTAAGCTTGCAGAGGAGATTCCGGGTCCTTCAACAAAGAAAGTTATGGAATACGCTAAGGAATATAATATATATGTTATATATGGTATGCCGGAGCGTGATCATGAAACCGGTAAAGTTTATAATACGGCTGTAATTATCGGCCCTGAAGGAGTGGTTGATGCTTATCGAAAAATACATCTTCCTAATAGAGAACCGGATTGGGCTGAAAGAGGAGAACGCCCGGTCGTATTTGACACACCTTGGGGAAAGGTTGGTATTGGAATTTGTTATGATGTCTACAATTTCCCGGAATTGATTGCATATGCTGCGGCAAAAGGAGCAAGACTGTTCTTGAATCCGACAGCAATCGGTTGGGGAGTTTCAAGCGGGAAAGTTTTTCGGACAAAGACAGAGTCAGATTGTCTTAGAAGTAATATTTATGTTGCATCTGCCAATCTTGTTGGTAAAGATTTGTATTATGAATTTACTGGGTGTAGCCATATTATGGGTCCGGTAGGAAAACATGGAGATGTACAATATTATGCAGGCCATCCGTTTGGGGATCCGGAGGGAGAATATCCTGGAATGTTTATAGGAACCATTGATTTGGCGTTAGTTGATCATCAGTCAATTAATACTTTTAAAAATCTTTATCATACTAATCCGGTAACACATACGACAGATTGGAGACCGGATTTGTACGCAAAGATGTATGGCGAATTGGCAGAATCAGAGGAGTGGAAGGCAAAGACTGAGAAATAGGACTGAGGTGAAACTATGAATAAGAATGGGTTTGTCACGGCGTCAGAACTGATATTCGGTCTGCTTATTCTTGGAATTTCCTGTATCTGTCCGTGCCCGGAAGGATTGGACAGGCAAGGAGTAAAATATATTGGTATTTTATTGTGTATGTTGTTTTACTTGCTTGTGAATTTATGCAGTGAATATATAGTGGTAATGTTTACACTGGCTGCTTGTGTTGTTTTGAAAGTGGATACATTTTCAGGTATTTTTTCTGCTTTTTCTAATACGACAGTATGGCTGTTGATTGGTGTGCTGCCACTTAGTGTAGTAATATCTAAAAGCGGTTTAATGAAACGAATTGCTCTTCATGTGTTAAAACTGTTTCCTAATACATATCAAGGCCAGTTGCTTGCATTAACAACTGCTGGTATTGTAATCAGCCCGATGATTCCGAGCATTACCGCAAAGGCAAGTATTTTGGCGCCCTTTGCAATTGAAGCTGCGGAAGAAATGAAATTTACGAAAAAAAGCAAGGGGATGATGGGATTATTTATGGCAGTTTACCTAATGGGAGCGGTAAGCGGACATGTTTTTTACAGTGGTTCTATGAATGTGTTCATTATGCTGGGGCTGTTACCGGCCGATATGCAGAATGAGTTTACCTGGGGAAACTGGCTCATGTCAACATTTATATGGGGGCTCTGTATCTATATCATTGGATTTATTGTGATGAGAATTATTTATAAACCGGAAAATGTGCAATATATGCCATCGGACTATATCGCAAATAGAATCAGAGAAATGGGTCCTATGACGGCAGAAGAGAAGAAGGTTGCAATAGTTCTTGGAATTACATTGCTAGGATGGATTACTAAAAGTCTACATGGAATTTCAGAAGCGGCAATTGCGATTATAGCCTATTTTTTGTTAACGTTGATGGGGGTAACAAAGAAGCGGGATTTTAGAGGCGGTGTTGCATGGGACATGATAATTTTCATTGGTGGACTAATGAGTATGGCTACGCTTATGTCAAATCTTGGAATTGACACATGGATTGCGGAAAAAATGGCCCCGATTATCAGCCCGATGCTGATTAATGAGTATGTGTTTATTATTTCCTTGTCTGTTCTTGTTGCTATTAGCAGATATTTTATTGTATCGGCAGTATCAGCAGTATCACTATTTTATATTGTATTTGCAGGACCGGCTCAATCTATAGGAATCAGTCCCTGGGTAACAGCATTTGTCATTACGACAATTGGGCAGCTATGGAGTACGGAATATAACAGTACTACATATTTAACAAGTGTAGCAGTTGTGGGAGAAGAGACTTTGGATTTTAAAGAGGCAGTTAAAATGTCACATGCATATGTACTTATATCAATCATTGGTTTTGTACTCAGTATTCCGTTGTGGAAATATTTAGGGTATATTATTTAATAGTAAACAAATTGGTATGATCAGATAAATGAATGCCAGCACATAAACATTGTGCTGGCATTTTGAGTGATGCAGCAATTGTTTGCGACAGCCCCCCTGGTTATCTAAATACCGATAATATATTGCGAATTTAATGATTGCCAAAGTGAAAAATATATTCTATAATATGTTCATCAGAGAAATTCTAAATAATGTACACTTCGTACATTCAGACAGTTCCTGTCGGAATTCCTGAGGAAGCATAGGTCGGAGGTTTTGGGAATGCTGTTGGAAGAATTTGATGCGGAGAAATATGAGAGGTCAATGAAACGGGAGGGCTACGAGGCGGGGCATGCAGACGGTCATGCCAGTGGCTTGCAGGAAGGGCAGAAACTAATGGATAGAATGAACAGGCTGACGATTCTTCTGCTGGAACAGAACCGTACAGAAGATCTGCTTCGTGCGGCTCAGGATAAAGAGTATCAGGAGAAGTTATTCAAGGAATATGAAGTGTGGAGATGGTAGGTGTTTGACGCTGAGAAATATGAGGAAATAATCAAAAGAAAGGTTCGCCGG
>JALETS010000224.1 GCA_022781395.1 Lachnospiraceae bacterium
TTAATAATATTATATCTACAAATAATATTATATAATTGAATACTTTTTGCAGGCGAGGTCGTTATGAAATATGTAAGGAGCAGGAAAGGAGTATATCGCATGGTTTTTAATACAGGAGCGGCATTGCTGGATGCCATAGTGCTGGCGGTCGTGTCCCACGAACCGGAAGGAACGTATGGCTATAAGATTACCCAGGAAGTACGGCAGGTAATTGAAATTTCAGAGTCAACTTTGTATCCGGTGCTAAGGCGACTGCAGAAGGATGAATGTCTGGAGGTATATGACATGGAGTGTGCAGGACGAAACAGACGTTACTACAAGGTGACGGAAAAGGGAAGAGCCCAGCTTAATCTGTATATTAGTGAATGGTATCGGTATTCTGCCAAATTGAACAGTATCTTTGAGGGAGGATTGAAGAATGAATAGAGCAGAATTTATGAATCGTCTGACGGCGCTTCTGACTGATGTGTCGCCGACAGAGCGGGAGGAAGCAATACAATATTATAATGATTATTTTGATGATGCAGGTGTGGAAAATGAGGAGAGCGTGATTGTATCCCTGGGCACACCGGAGGAACTGGCAAGAACGATTAAAGCAGGTCTGAATGACAGTGGAAATGCAGGCGAGTTTACAGAAGCAGGATTCAAAGGGTACAGTGAGACGAGGCAGAATGAAGTCATGCAGACCGGACAGAATGACAACGCATCGTCCGGCAATTATACCGATGGTCAGAAGAACCCATATGGTCAGACTTCTTACGGGCAACAAACCGGGCAGTCACCATATGGACAGACTACTTATGGACAGAATGCTCATGAAAATACTGCAAACGGTTCGCAGAAGAAGCAGATGTCCGGTGGCATGATTGCACTTATTGTCATTGCTGTAATCTTAAGTTCTCCTCTGTGGATCGGTCTTCTTGGCGGATTGTTTGGAGTTGTGGTAGGTCTGTTGGCTACTCTGTTAAGTCTTTTTGTAGCATTTATGGCAGTAGGTGCGGCATTGGCGGGAGGGGGAATCGCTTTGTTTATTGCAGGCATTGCGACCTTATTTTCAGCGCCTTTTGCCGGAATATGTCTGGTAGGCGGCGGTATGGTACTGTTTGCGATAGGACTGGTGTTTATCTGGCTGATGGTGCTTGTGATCGGCACAGCAGTTCCGGCACTGATCAGAGGAATTGTAAAGCTGTGTAACAGAATATTTCATAGAGGAGGTGCACAGGCATGAAGAAGTTTACCAAAGGCTGTTTGATTACAGCATTGATCATATTTGTGCTGGGCTGTCTGCTATGTGTAATCGGCGGACTGCTTGGCGGTTTCAGACAATTAAGCAATATTAACAATATAAAAGGAATTCCTTTTGCTTTCGGGAGAGATGCCAACGGTGATTTTCATTTTGGATTCTTTAACGATGAATGGAATGATTACGATGAGAGCGTCTGGAATGATTATGAAGAGAATGGATGGGAAGCGGTACAGCCGGACGAAGATACAGAGAAGACCAGGCTTGACCTGACGGCAGACTCCCTGTGTAACCTGGAAGTGGATATGGGTGCCTGCGGTCTGTATGTTATGGAATCGGAGGATGATTATGTCTGGATCGCCGTAGACGGAGATCATCATAAGGTATATTATACAATAGAGGATGGGAATACCCTGCGGGTAGAAAATACCTATGACCATAGTGAATGGCCGTTTAACTACTGGCCTTTTAACTGGGAGAGGGATTCGCTCGGAAATACTGCGGTGTATCTGTTTCTTCCAAGAGACGCTGTGTTAGATGAGATCAATATGGATTTTGGCGCGGGAAAGATTGAAACAGCCGTGCTTCAGGCGAAAGATATCACTCTTGACTGTGGAGCGGGTGAGTTCAATGTAGATGAAGTGAAAGCAGATAAGATATATCTTACTGTTGGGGCCGGGCAGGCAATCATTCACAGCCTGACAGCCGGGGATGCAGAACTGGAAGCAGGTGCCGGTGAACTGGTAGTTCACAATATTGATATAAGCGGCAGTCTGGATCTGAGTATTGGTATGGGGAATGGAACGATAGACGGTACGATTACCGGAAACATGGATGCTGAGTGTGATATGGGTAATCTGACAATGAACCTGACAGGCTCAGAGGACGATCATGCATATACAGTTGATTGCTCCATGGGAGAAGTGAATATTGGAAACAGCAGTTATGCAGGAATGGATAGCAGTAGAGAATGGGGCAGCGGTACCAGTCATTTTGATATTGAGTGTTCCATGGGAAGTGTTACTGTCCTGTTTGAAGAGTAAATAGCAAGTAAAAAGAAAGGAAGGTTGTTCATATGAGTAATGATTATAAGAAACTGGTTCGTTCTAAGGCCAACAGAATGTTGTGTGGTGTATGTGGTGGTATTGGTGAATATCTGAATGTAGATCCAACCATTGTCAGACTGATCTGGTTATTATGCTCCGTGGCAAGCTGCGGAACAGGACTGCTGGTATACATCGTGGCCGCTATTGTAATCCCTGAGGATAATGATATTGTGGGATAACAGAGTAAACATATATAGAATGAATTGAATAAGAAACAATGCATGAGAAGGGTTCGCTACTAAGCGAACCTTTTTTCAATAAGTGATGCATATGACCTGGGGAGTCAAGTGGTGGGATGACCTATAGGTAAACATGTACAAAACCCAAGATGTATCTTTGTTGGTTATGCCCATAAGGAAAAGATGTTGAGCTTTGGAGAATTATGGTATCATAAAACTATGTATCCATAATTATAAATTTATATTAATTCTAGATTAATATCGGGGATAACAATGAAAAGAGATTAAGGGGTTTATTGAATGTGGTATTATGTGTGGTTTAGTCTGGCAGCATTGTGTGCGGCCATATGTGCTGTGAAGACATTTGTTCAGAAAAGAACCAATCCCATGGCACCGTCAGCGTGTATGATGTTTATAGCGGCGGCGATAGTCAATATAGCATATCTCATACGAATCAGTGCATCTTCTTATTTTATGGCTTCAGTAACCACAAGTATTTATCTTGCCTGTCTGGATTTTCTGGTTCTGTCAATGATGCATTATGCTTTAGACTTTACACAATCCAAGGTGTTTCCTATTAAATATAAGAAAAAGATATTCGCAGTTTTGGATTTCTTTGTGATAGTTGATGAGGCAATTCTTATAGCAAATGTTTTTCATGAGCTTGAGCTGCGCTACCAGTATGAACCGGATAGTATCTGTGCTATCAAATATATGTATGTGGCGAGACCGTCTTTCTATTTCCATCTGGGATTTGTTTATCTGCTTCTCTGCATGGTAATCTATCTGTTGGTGTTGAAGACGTTCAGCGTACCTAAAATATACAGAAGCAGATATAGTACAAGTCTGCTTACAGTGCTGGTGATTGCGGCTATATCCCTTTTGTATGTGGCTGGGGCTCTGAAGATAAGCGTGGATGTGACGGTTTTGATTTTTGGCTTTGTCTGTCCGCTTGTCTATTGGAATGCTTTTGATTATTCTTCAAAAGGTATGTTGAATTCTACCCGTAAGGTGATACTGGAATATATGGGAATGCCGATGATCCTCTTTGATTATGAGGGGTATGTGGCAGACAGCAATAAGGATATGCGAAGCTTATTCCCAATCCTGAACAGTCAGGAGGGCAAGATCAGTATGGTGGACTTCATGCAGATTGCCGCTATCAGGGAATTGCAGAATACCAATACGGATCAGATGTTTGAGTGGCATAATCCGGGTGAGGTGGGTGCCAGAATATATCAATGTAATTTCATCTGTCTGAAAGACGAGAAGGATCGAAGCATAGGCCATCTGCTATTGATGAAAAACATGGAGATGGAGAAGGATATGCTTACACAGTTGTATTCCAAGCAATGCTTCTATGAAAGAATGGCTCATGTGGTCAATCATCAGATGTATCCGATTACGGTGGTAATATGTAATGCGAACGGTATCGGACTTGTCAATGATGTATATGGATGGACAAAGGGTAATGAGATGCTTCGTCTGGCGGCAGATCTGCTCCGGGATAATCTTCCGCCGAATGTGATTACTGCGAGACTGGATGACTGTGATATGGCGGTGGGATTTACGCAGATCGAGCAGGAGTATGCGGTCAGACTGTTTGAGAATATCAGGGAACAGTACAGACAGGCCAACGATACAGGAATCAATACGGATCTGGAATATGGTATTGCGGTCATCCGTGATGATACAAAGAGCGTTGAACAGGCAGTGAAAGAAGCGTCCGAGAGCATGCGGACCAAGAAACTGATGAATGAGACTTCGCAAAAGAGCTCTCAGCTTGATTCTCTGAAACAGACTTTGACAGAGAGTGACTATGAGACGGAAGAGCATGTAGAGCGTACAAAGGCAATGGCTATTAAGCTGGGAAGGGCATTGAATCTGACGGATGCAGAGCTGGGAAAACTGGCACTGTTAGCAGTACTGCATGATATTGGAAAGATTGCAATTCCGCATTCTATTCTTCTAAAGCCGGGTAAGCTGACGGATGAAGAGTGGGAAGTCATGAAAACACATACGGAAAAGGGTTATCGGATTGCCAATGCTTCTAAGGAACTGAAACCTATTGCGGAATACATATTGCATCATCATGAGAGATGGGATGGACAAGGTTATCCGGGCGGTCTGTCGGAAGATGAAATTCCGCTTTTGTCCCGTATTATTACGGTGGTAGATTCCCATGATGTAATGGTACATGACAGACCGTATCATAAAGCGATGAGCCATGCGGAGGCTGTGGAGGAACTTCTACGATGCTCCGGCAGCCAGTTTGATCCGCATATTGTCACCATTTTCCTGCAGGTTTTGCAGGAAGAGAAAGAAACACAGATTAGACGTAGTTCAGAATGATTTCGGGGTATTTCTCATATCCCTCATGCAGCATGGTAGTTTCAAGACTGCCTGCTGCATTTTTTGTGAAGCAATATTCATTGTAAGCGCCGTCTTCATAGGCGAAATCTTCTCCATTGTCCTGATAGTGCACATAGGAGCCTTCTCCCGGATAAATCTCCAGAATCAGTGCAGGATTGTCCAGTTCTCCCACGTACATCTGCGCAGGAGCTTTGGGAAGGATAGAGCCTGCCTTGACGAAGATAGGACAGGTATCAAGCGGTGCATCTACCAGATAATATTCTTTTCCCTGATATTCTTTGTGAGTCCAGTAGTCGTACCAGATACCCTCCGGCAGATAGACCATGCGCTTGACAGCGCCCTGCTCCACTACCGGAGCGACCAGAAGCTGTTCTCCTACCAGAAATTCATCATTCAGATTTCTGACAGCTTCATCATGCTCATAATGCAGCACTAAAGGTCTGATGACCGGAAGCCCGGTCTGTGTACAGACTCTGCATAAATCATAGAAATAGGGAAGCAGACTGTAACGAAGCTCTACATATTTGCGGTAGATGGCAATCACCTCATCCCCGAAAAGCCATGGTTCCTGATTCATGTTGCCCTTGGCACAGTGATTTCGAAATAGTGGAGAGAAGCATCCAACCTGTACCCATCTGATTAACAGCTCCGGTGTGGTATCTGCACCAAATCCTCCGATATCCGTACCGACAAAAGCCATACCGCTTAAGCCTAAATTGCACTGTTGGGGAATTGCCATCCGTAGATGAGTCCAAAGACTCTGATTATCTCCGGTCCAGGCAGTCGTATATTTCTGGGAGCCACTGTAGCAGGCTCTGGTAATCACAAAAGGACGCTTGCCGGTCAGCCTTTTCCATCCTTCATAGGTTGCTTTTGCCATGTTATGTCCATAGACATTATGCATTTCTTTATGAGTGGAAGGGCGGTCTTCATCGGTGAAGATCACATCATCCGGCAGGGGGCCGTTGAAGCTTGCAGGTTCATTCATATCATTCCAGATACCGGACACACCAAGGTTTACATAAAATGAAAGATGATTACCCCACCAGTCTCTTACAGACGGATTTCCAAAGTCAGGATAAACAGCATCTCCCGGCCATACCGCATTGACATAGACACTTTGATCCGGCGTTTTGGCGAAGTAATCATTTGCGATACCTTCTTCATACATAGGATAGTCTTTTTCTACCTTTACACCGGGATCAATGATCGTAACAGCCTTGATGCCCTGTTTCTTTAAATCAGAGAGTAGCAGAGCGGGATCGTCAAAGCGCTCCTTGTTCCAGGTAAAGACCTTGTAATGCTCCATATAATCAATATCAAAATGCAGTGCATCGCAGGGGATCCGGTATTTTGCCATGTTTTCAGCAAGAGAACGGAAGGTCTCCTCGCTGTCATAACCCCAGCGGGACTGGTGATAACCCAGGGTCCATTTCTGCGGCAGAGGCATTCTGCCGGTCAGGTAGGTATAATTGCTGACGATATCCGGCATGGAGGAACCGCCGATAAAATAGTAATCCAGATTGCCGTTGTCACTGCCAAAGCTGTAGTAGCCATTATTTTCCTTACCAAAGTTGAAATAACTCTTAAAGGTATTGTCATAGAAAATACCGTAGAGCCCTTTTTCCTTTAAAATAATAAAAAATGGAATACTCTTATAAAGAGATTTAAAACAATCCTCATGAGGGTCCGGGATATCACTGTTCCAGTTTTCATATTCATAGTACCGTTTGTTTAAAACCCCGGTCTTGTCGCCAAGACCATAGATGCAGTCGTCCTGATCCAATACCTTGACACTTTGTACCGGATAGTCCATGCTTCCGGCCATATCCACGTCATGCCCTTCCTGTTTGATGAATTCAATAAAAGAATCCTGTAACTGAAAACGCGGAATTCTGTTGCCACGGTAATCTGCACAGAGCAATGTGCCATCCTTGTCATAGAAATCCAGTTTGAAATTATCATAGATCCTGCAGGAAATTGACGGAGTGGTTAACATAATATAGGAAGCGGATTTCTCCAAAGAAACAGAAACCGGCAGTTCCTTATTGTCCTCAATCGCTTTAGAACGATGTTCCTCAGTGTAAAGAGGTACAAATACATTGATAATGTCTGCTGTCAGAACCTGCAGATAAGCGGTCTGTTTTTCATAATGCAGGGTCAGTGTCTGACCGTCCAGTGAATAGTCTGATAACTTTCCGAACATAGTGATACATCCTTTCCTTTCTAATATGTGTCTTTTTACTATATGAATTCATTGTTTCGGATAATTTCGTAAGAATAGTGTATCTAATTTGTCGGGAAATCACAAGAGAAAGATTTGGATTCTTTTTTGCTGTCACTATTTGACATCAGCGAACAAGCATCACGAATTGGCACTCTTATTAACAGAATCTTATTTTGCGTCGGTAGGTTCTGCCAAAGCTGGATTTGAGCAGTTAATTGCTGGCAAGGATTTGTCAGGGAATCAACCTGTGGATGATAATATGATTGATAACATTTCTGTCTTCCTCTCAGGTTTTCCGGGGGCGGATGCATAGGATGATAAGGTAATTTGTAAAAAGAAACATGTAGAAAAAATGGAAACATAATTTCGAGAATTTCATTATGAAAACAACATATAGTAACAAAAAGAAGTGCTGCAACCAACAGATACCAAATCTTGTGTTGTGCACTTTTTTATGTTGCATTTTTGTATAGAGGAAAATTATCAAAACCCGGCTTGCACGGGTGAATGCACTCTGCTATATTGTATTTATCAATTCAAAGTGAATCTTCTGTTTCTGAGTATAAGCTATCCTAATGGAATGCTTGAATACAGAAATCATATCGGCATCTCGCCGGAAATTCACAGGATGATTAATTTAATAGGGAAAGGCAGAGATGAGAGAAAAAATATATGCCTGTTGGTGTCTCTTTACGGCTCTGCCGGAAGGAGGACGTATGGGATATACAAAAAAGACACTGCAGGAACTTGATCTGATCGATAATTTCCTGTCAAACGCAGTCGCAAGCAACAAGGAGATCAATGAACCGTTTTACAAGCTGTTACTGTCCGTATTGTTAAACAAAGACATCAAGACGGTGAAGGTGCTGGCACAGCAGATCGTTCCGGCTGCCACACCGGAGCTTCGGGGAATTCGTCTGGATGTGGAAATCACCGAGTATGATGAGGCAAGAGTTACCAATGTGTATGATGTGGAGCCGCACCGGAAGGATCAGCTCCATATGCCGAGACACAACCGCTACTATCAGGCTAAGATTGATGGCAGGTATGTGAAACGGGGACTTAAGGATTTTTCACAGATCCCTAATCTGTATGTTATCACAATTACCAACTATGATATTTTTGGTAAAGATTATATGATGTACACAGTCAGGAACAGATGTGAAGAAGTTCCTGACCTGGAATATGAAGATGGTCTGCAATTCATATATTTTTATACGAAAGGACAAAAAGGTGGTAGCCAGGCAATAAAAAATATGTTAACATATTTTCAAAATAGTGATAGCAAAAATGCGGTAGATGATGCAACCAAAATGATAGATAGATATGTCAGAAAGGTAAAGAGTCTGCCGGAAGTGGAGGATGGCTATATGACGGTTGGAGACTGGATGGATGAAATGGTTGAAGAAATCAGAGAAGCAATAGAGGATGAAGTACGAGAAGAAACAGAGAAGAGAGTCAGAGAAGAAACAGAGAAGAAAGTCAGAGAAGAAAATATAAAAGTCTTCATAGAAACCTTACAGGAATTCATTGACAACAAAGAAAAGGTAGCTGCCAAAATACGGGAGAAATACCCGGACTATGCAGAAAATGCGGATGAACTGGTTGAGAAGTACTGGTAGAAGAAAGGTGATAAATATATGACAGTAAATCAGATGGCATTAGTCAGACATTTTCAGATAGAATCTGATGTCCTTTCTATAAAGCCCTATGGAAGAGGGCATATCAATCATACGTTTCTGGTGACAACTACGGGAGCGTGCAGGTACATATTACAGAAGATCAATAATACGGTATTTCCTGATACGGCTGCATTAATGGACAATATTGTCAATGTAACTTCGTATCTGCGGGAAAAGATCAATGCCGGGGGTGGCGATCCGCAAAGGGAAACTTTGACAGTCATTATGACAAAGGAGCAGCAAGCCTATTATACCGATGCAGAGGGCAATGACTGGCGCATGTACTTATTTATTGAGGATGCGGAAACCATTGAGCAGACGACTGATCCGGAGGTGTTTGGCCAAAGCGGATATGTCTGTGGGCGGTTTCAGGCGATGCTTGCCGATTATCCGGCACAACAGCTGCATGAGATATTGCCTGATTTTCATAATACAGCGAAAAGATATGAGGATTTTATACGGGCAGCGGAAGAGGATGTCTGCCACAGAAGCGCCGGAGTGAAACGGGAGATAGCGTTTTTGAAAGAACGGAAAGAGGAAATGAAGACACTTGGCAAGCTTTTGCAGCAGGGTGAGCTGCCGCTTCGAGTCACACACAATGATACGAAACTCAATAATGTGGTGTTTGACAGAACAACCCATAGCGCTCTCGGACTGATAGATCTGGATACGGTAATGCCCGGATTAGCGGAATATGATTTTGGAGACGCTATTCGCTTCGGGGCTAATACAGCGGCAGAGGATGAAAAGGATACAGATCGGGTATCCCTTTCTCTGGAGCTTTACCACGCTTATACGGAGGGCTTTCTGAAAGGCTGTGGCGGGCAGTTAACGAGGCGGGAGTTAGAGATGCTTCCGATGGGTGCCAAAATCATGACGCTAGAGTGTGGAATGCGCTTCCTTGCCGATTATCTGCAGGGTGATATCTATTTCAAGACAGCATATGCAGAGCACAATCTGGTTCGCTGCCGGACACAGCTTGCCTTGGTTGCAGATATGGAGCGCAAGTGGCAGCAGATGTGTGAAACGGTAAGATGATGCAGAAAAGGTATGGAGTCAGGACGCAGAAAGTCGTGCTTGACAAAAAAAATGTAATTTACTATAGTAAGGTTATCTGAAAAAGCAATATAGCAGTTCAGAATTGATGGACAACAAAGGTAACGACAAAGAGGAGTACATGATGACCGCCGCCAGAGAGAGCAGCCGTATGCTGAGAGGGTGCTTCGGAGAGGAATGATGGAAGGTAGCTTTGGAACCGGGTTGCTGAAAGTGTAATGTTACGGTATATCAGATAGTGACAGATATAGTAAGCAGCCACGCTTTATCCCCGTTAACGGATAAGATTCTGTTGGGAATCGTAGAGTGATAAACGAAGGTGGTACCGCGTATGATGCGCCCTTTGCCGACAATGTCGGCAGAGGGCATTTTCTATTTATGCGGAGCATTTCTAGTCTGCTTAGGATTTGCAAAGACACCGACGTGCTTGCACGAGAAAGGAGCAAAATATGAGCAAAGAATTAGCGAAAACCTATGACCCGAAGGGCATAGAAGACAGATTGTATCAGAAATGGCTGGATAAGAAGTATTTCCATGCCGAGGTAGATAAGGCGAAGAAACCGTTTACCATTGTGATTCCCCCGCCAAATATCACGGGACAGCTTCATATGGGACATGCATTGGATAATACCATGCAGGATATTCTGATCCGCTATAAGAGAATGCAGGGCTATAATGCACTCTGGCAGCCGGGCACCGATCATGCTTCCATTGCAACGGAAGTCAAGATCATCGAGAAGCTGAAGGAAGAGGGTATTGATAAAGAAGACCTGGGACGTGAAGGCTTCTTAAAACGTGCCTGGGAATGGAAAGAAGAATATGGCGGACGTATCATCAGCCAGCTTAAGAAAATGGGTTCCTCCTGTGACTGGGACAGAGAGCGTTTTACCATGGATGAAGGCTGTAACAGGGCAGTTACGGAAGTGTTCTGTAAGATGCATGAGAAAGGATGGATATACAAGGGCAGCAGAATCATCAACTGGTGTCCGGTATGCAATACCTCTATTTCCGATGCAGAGGTAGAATATGAGGAGCAGGCAGGACATTTCTGGCATATCAAATATCCGCTGGTAGATAAAAACGGACAGCCAAGCAAAACAGAATTTCTGGAATTTGCAACGACCCGTCCGGAGACGATGCTTGGTGATACGGCGGTAGCTGTTAATCCGAAGGATGAAAGATATACGTATTTAAAGGGAAGACAGGTATGGCTTCCTATCGTAAATAAGCCGATTCCGGTAGTGGAAGATGAATATGTTGATATGGAATTCGGTACCGGTGTTGTTAAGATCACTCCGGCTCACGACCCTAACGACTTTGAGGTTGGTAAGAGACATAATCTGCCGGAAATCAATATTTTGAATGATGATGCTACCATTAATGCAAATGGCGGCAAGTACGAAGGTCTTGACCGTTATGAGGCAAGAAAGCAGATTGTAGAGGAACTGGATAAGGAAGGTCTTCTGGTACGTATCGAGGATTATACCCATAATGTAGGTACCCATGACCGTTGTAAGACAACCATTGAGCCCATGATCAAGAAACAGTGGTTTGTAAAAATGGATGAACTGATCAAACCGGCAGTTGAGGCAGTCAAGAATGGGGAGATCAAACTGATCCCGGAGCGTATGGAGAAAACATACTTTAACTGGACGGACAATATCCGTGACTGGTGTATCAGCCGTCAGCTTTGGTGGGGACACCGGATTCCGGCATATTACTGCGACAAATGCGGCGAAGTCATCGTAGCCAAAGAAATGCCCGCTGTATGTCCGAAATGCGGAGAGACCCATTTTACACAGGACCCGGATACATTGGACACCTGGTTTTCTTCTGCACTCTGGCCGTTCTCAACCCTTGGCTGGCCAGATAAGACAGAGGACCTGGATTATTTCTATCCTACGGATGTCCTTGTAACAGGTTATGATATTATTTTCTTCTGGGTTATCCGTATGATCTTTTCCGGCTACGAGCAGATGGGAGAGAAGCCGTTTAAGACGGTTCTGTTCCATGGCCTTGTAAGAGATTCACAGGGACGTAAAATGAGTAAATCACTGGGTAATGGTATTGATCCGCTGGAGATTATTGACAAGTATGGAGCAGATGCTCTGCGTCTGACACTGATCACCGGTAATGCACCGGGTAATGACATGCGTTTCTATTATGAAAGAGTAGAAGCAAGCCGAAACTTTGCCAATAAGGTATGGAATGCATCCCGTTTCATTATGATGAATATGACACAGGCAGAGGAAAAGACAGGAAAACGCGGCTGGGAAGTTTCTTATGATGATGTAAAAGCCAGTCTGGAACCGGTAGATAAATGGATTCTTTCCAAGCTTAATACGCTGATTCAGGATGTTACCGATAATATGGATCATTT
>JALETS010000274.1 GCA_022781395.1 Lachnospiraceae bacterium
CCAAGTACGATTGGTGTCACATAGGAATAATCTTCTATTATAGCCGCATAATGGCTGATAAAACATACTTCATGCCCATGTTCTATCAGCCCTTTCATGATATCCATCTGATTGGTATGATAGCGCGGGGCTACATACAGGAATCTCATATAAATTTATTCTCCTTCAGACTGTATTTACCACCTTTAAGGAATTTATGTTTGATAACCCACCATCCGGGTACCCAGATATATTTGTGCATGGCCGGAGAAGCGCTTCCGATCATCCAGCAGTTTCTGTCACAGTTCTTCGTACATTTACGCACTTCTTCCGCCTGTTTGGAATTCCACAGTTCCTCCCAGCTCTGTTCTCTCAGGTTACCCATAACGGCCTTCTTCTCCATGCCGTTGCAGGGAATGACATCACAGAACGGATCGATAAAGAAAGCATTCTTGGACATATCACAGGGTAACAGTCTCTTATTGCCATAGATATAATTAATCAGACCATGATTAAAATATGCCCTGAACCACTTCTTCGGAGAATTGCTCTTTAACAGCTCATTGATCAGCTTCTCAAAATTCTGTGCCACTTTATATTTGTCATTAATCTTGTTATCTGTCTTGCGAAAATAGAAGGAATTATGCAGCGTTGCTGTGGCAAATTCCATACCCATATCATTGGCGATATTGTATAAGGGTACCAGATCCTCGCAGTTCATATCCTGCACCGTCATGCCGAATCCTACATCAGGATGTCCCATTTCCACCAAAGTCTTCAATGTATTATAGCCTCTGTTAAATCCATCCGGAATACCACGGATCTTATCGTTTGTCTCCTGCAGTCCTTCAATACTGATACGGATACCGACTTTGGGAAATTCCTTACAGAGTGCAATGATACGGTCTGTAAAATAGCCGTTGGTAGAGATGACAATTCTGTCAGATTTCTTATATAACTCCCGTACGATCTCAGGAATGTCCTGTCTGATAAAAGGCTCTCCGCCTGTGATATTGGTAAATGCCATCTCCGGCAGCTTCTTAATGTCCTCCAGAGTAATCTCTTCATCCGGTCTGGTAGGGTCTTTGAAGCAGTCACACATATTACAGCGTGCATTACATCTATATGTCACAATGACAGTTCCGTATAAGGTCCGTCGTGCCATGTTGTGTCCTCCTTTTATGAAGCTATCTGTTATCTGCCATAACCAAATATTATTTTATATATATCTCTAACATTTTACCACAATATGTTTCTACTGTGTCAAAATTTATATCCTTACAGTTCTCACTGTATTTCCGGCATAGTTCGGGCTGATTCCACAGATCACGGATATGTTCGGTCAGTTCTTCCACATCTCCGCCCCGGAACAATTCTCCGGTTTTGCCGGCCTGTACCAGTTCGGGTGCTCCGCCTAAGTCGGAAGCCAGTACCGGTGTACCGTACATCTGGGATTCCATAACGGAAAACGGGCAGTTCTCATACCATTCGGATGGGTACACACTGAATCTTGCCTCTGCAATCAGTTTACGCAAGGCATCTCCTGTTACAAAGCCTCTGTTTTCCACGTTTGCAACCTGATTCACCTGTTCTTCCAGAGGTCCTGTTCCGGCAAAAATGAAGGAAATCTGTGGCAGTGCCTTACAGGCTTCCAGAAGGGTCCGGGTGCCCTTTTCTTCCGAAAACCGGCCGAAATATACGACGTAATCCTTCTTATCTATCCGTTGATCCTGAATAGCTTCCGGCTGTTTGCCCGATACAGTTTCATCCTGCGAACCGGCAAGCATCTTATCTGTCGGGGCATCAATAAAATTATGCAGCATGATTGTCTTCTCTGCCAGAACAGGATTGGTATCCAGCTGCTTCTTCATAAATTCGCTGGGACAGATGATGGTATCCACCATGCCATAGGTCTTACGCCTGTCGTAAAACTTCGCCTCAATGGTTCCGATCAGACTCTTTACCTTGGAATCATGAATACAGCGGTTCTTAGTACACTGCATAAAGTCTCCGCCGCGGCAGGCAAAGCAGATCTCTCCGGTGGACGGTATCCTCATCATATGGTTCGGACATACCCATTGATAATCATGGGCAGTAAACACAATCTTTATTTTTCTGCCGGACTTCTTCTCATAGTCACGCACCGCATAGATTACCGAGGGCGTGAGCTGAAAATTAATATTGTTCAGGTGCACTACATCCGGTTGAAAATCCCGTAATACAACGGTTATCTTCTTCTTAGCCTCACGTGAATAGATAATCCGGAAAGGATACAACAGCTTCTGCAGTTTTCCTGTATGGAAATCCATATTGGATGTATAGCATTCGGCATGATTTCCTACGATCCTGCCTTCATGCTCCATGCCGAAGTACTGTACCTCATGGCCCTCTTTCTGTAATTGTTCCCCTAATTTAAAAATATAAGTCTCTGACCCGCCATTGGGATAGAGAAACTTATTTACCATCAATACTTTCATATCTAGCCCCACTTTGCATTATAGAAAACCATGTCATCGTACACAGGAATCTGTTTTCTGATTTTCTCGCCGGTGTATTTATCCGTCCAGCCCTGATAAATGGATTCATCATATTCATAAGGCTCCTCTATTACCTCTCCATCTTCAATCCACATAATTCCATATATCCCATCACTATTCTCAAAGGTAACCTGATGAGTTTCTCCATTAGATGCCGGTACCTGGAATTCTTCATATGCAACACCCCATCTCTCGCATAAGTAATTTAGGCGCTTAGCGATAAAATATTTTGTATATCTCACATTATCATAATAATTGGGATATTTTCCTGTAGAATCCCCATATATATTCTTATCTGCCCATAAAACACGATCCATCTCTACAGATGCAGATATCATCTCCACATACTCATCGATTTTTTCATTCAAAAGTTCCTCCAGAAATGGTAATAACTTCGTATATTCTTCCACCACACATTGGTACATCTTAGGAGAATTGTATAACTCATTATACCAATTCAGCGTAATAGAAGACTCCCATTCCTCGTCAAGCACAGACTTTGTATAATCTACTCCTTCTCCAATTTCAGAATTACGCTCACCAAAAGCATTATCATAATCCCACACTGGTCCGGAATACAACATGTCCTCATCCTTCTCTTTATAGAAATACATACTGGTAACCCCGGAATCAGTATTAAGTGTCAATTCATCTACCAGAAATCTCTGGGCAAAACTTCTCAGATCTAAATATTCCCATACATATTCATCTCCATTCTGAACCATCTGGTCAATATTTTCCACATAACTCTGAATATACGTCACCTGTTCCTTCGAAGCATACTTAGGTGCATTAATTGTAAACTGATTCCCAACTGTTGTCACAAATCCATTTGCCTCTGCCGCATAATGCTTAGGGTGATCCTTTTCAATTAAATAACCACCTGTAATATCATCCCCATTGTTCAGTAAATACCCTTTGTTATCCTCTTCCTCATAAGGAATAGCATTCATAATATCCGGATTATATCGACTATTTTCATCCTCTAAATCACAAATGTCCACTCTTCCTTCTCCAATAGATACAGACTCTGTCAACAGATAGTTACCTCTATATTCTCCATTCATATAAAGATCAATATAGACTCCCTGGATACTATACGCAAGCCTCATCTCCTGAGCAATATCCATAACAAGCTTATTATCCAACTTACTTCCTTCACGCCATAGTGCTAATAAATACCATTTTTTACCCGGATCTAACCCGCAAAGAGACTGTGTTTTAGGAAGTTTAAAGGCATATGGTTTCTTTTCATATTCCCATGTTGAATTTCCTCTTCCTGAAATTCTCGCCAATTCACCCTGATATTCCGTATTGCCATCCTCTCGTACAATACTCATTTCTCCCTGTTCTTCATTTTCTTTATCAGCATGCAGATATTCTAATCCTCCACTTTGGGTATTGATAAATACCGCAGGAATATTAGCTGACTTCATAAATGTAATCATATATATACCGATTCCATATTCTTCACTTGAAATTTGTAATTGATATTCTCTTCCTTCTTCCCACGTAAAAACAGAATTTTGTTTATATTCCCTGCCATTAATATGCACATTGTCACTTCCAAGTTCACCAAACTTTATTTTATGGGTTTTAACACATGATGGTAAGAAAAAATAGGTTTTCCCATCTTCTTCATCCTGCCAAATATCGATTCTGTTCATGCTCCGCTCAGTATTAACTGTAACATAAGGCTCCTGATTCTCCAATTTCAGAATTACACAATTTTGATCCTGATAATTCCAATATAAAATCCAAATTAACATCAATATTAATGACAGTAAACCTAAACCATATTTTTTACGCATATTTCATTCCTCAATTACTGATCCAAACTGCCCTTATTGCTCTTTCGCACATTCTTTTTCATTCCACTTAACATTTTTACATTGATTATATAGCATTATCGTCTTATCCGTCACTTCATCCCAGTTATACTTACCGCAGATGAAATCGGCGCTCTGTCGGGCATATTCCCTGACTGTCTCCGGATGGGCCAGCATATATTCCAACTGCCTCCTTAAATCAGCCACATCGCCTTTGCGGAAGGTCAGTGCCTTATCCTCCGTAACCTCTGTGTTCTCACAAATGTCACTTACAAGACAGCAGTTTCCGTAGCTCATGGCTTCCAGAAGGCTTAACGCCATACCTTCCACATCACTGGGCAATATGAAGGCATAAGCATTCGAATAAAGTTCCTCCAGCATCTGTCCCTGTACAAAATCAGTCATGATGATCCGGTCATCCTTTGCCGCCATCTTATGAATCTGTTCCATATATTCCACAGCCTGGCTGTTTCCTCCTGCAATGACCAGTTTCTTATCCGAATCAGTCTTTTCAAATGCTTCAATCAGATAATGCAGACCCTTCTCCGGTACGATCCTGGCAAGAAACAGAAAATATCCGTCCTTTGTAAGTCCGTATTTCTCTGTAATCATCTGCGCCGGACGGATTTGTGGTCTGTTGACACCGTTGGGAATATAGGTAACCTCTCTATGATAAGTATCCATAAAATACTGCTTCACATTCTCAGACAATACAATCACTTCATCCGCATATCTGGCTGCCATCTTCTCACCGAATTTGATCACATAGGATGCAAAATTACCCCACTTGGCTCTCTGCCAGTCCAGACCATGAATCGTGACCACCAGCTTCTTTCCAAAAAGTTTAGGCAGCCACAACATTGCACAGGGACCCTCTGCATGATAATGTATCACATCATAATGTCCAAACAATGCCCTGATCGTGGCAAAAAAGGAATACACGATTGCATTTAAGCTGCTGCATCGGAAAGTGGGTACGATATAAACCCGGACTCCTTTATAGAATTTACGGCCTTTCCAGCCATATTCTTCATCATACTTCTTACCGGACACATGATGTCCATACCGGTTATAGGCATCCACCCGGTGTCCCTGTGCCGCCATACGGACTGCCAGTTCCTCAACTACGATCTCGACACCGCCCTCTCTGGAGGGAATTCTCTTATGCCCAATCATAGCGATGCGCAGCGGTTTCTTTGTCCGTGCCACAGTTTTACCTACTGACTCTTTTCCGGAAGAAAGCGCCTGTGCTTTACCGTTCTTTCTCATCATCCGGTTTTCTTTGTGTACATAATAGAGAAAGGCAAAATTGGTATTCAGATAGCGGGGTGCCATCCGTTTCGGATCCTGCATGATCCGGTATACCCATTCCAGACAAAGCTTCTGCATCCACATTGGTGCACGTCTGGTAGTTCCTGCCAGGAAGTCAAAAGCAGCACCCACACCAATCATCAGCCCATTAACCCGATGCTGATGCTCATACATCCATCTCTCCTGCTTGGGCGCCCCCAGAGCCACCCAGATAAAATCAGCGCCACTCTGATTAATCCTTTCAACAATTTCTGCATCCTCTTCCTCCGTCAGTTTGCGGAAAGGCGGCGAATATGCCCCCACAATCTGCAGTTTCGGATATGCCTTAAGCATGGCTTTCTCAAGTTCTGCCAGAGTCTTCTCCGTGCTGCCGTAAAAATAATGTTTATAACCTTTTCCTTCAGACAGTTTCAGAATCGCCGGCATCAGATCCGGACCCGGCACACGCTGGGCATGTGCATAGCCTCTCTGTCTGCTGACAATAGACAGGGGTTGTCCGTCCGGCAATGCCATGGCACCACTGTTCTGTACCTTGCGGTATTCTTCATCCCGAAACGCCATCACAGTTGTGTGTACATTAGAAACACAGATATAGTCACCCTTTAGCCGATCTAGATTCTCGGTAATATAGGCGATAGTCTTGTCCATATCTGTCACGTTAATATTGGTTTTTATGATTCTGCAATATTCCAAATCCTGATTCATGTTCCTATTCCCTATATCAATATTTATTTAATAACTTCATCATCCGGAATTTTACGTTTTAGGGCCTTCATAGGCGCTTTCTTCACGCCAAAAGCCAATCCTATGACAGTTCCTGCAAATCCGCCGATCAGCACGCTGCCCACATAATATCTGACCGTTTCCAGCTTTACCGCTTTGCCCGATACGATCTGCATCGGGGTATCGGCATCTTTATAATTCATGATCTTATATCCTTCGTAAGCAGGATCCTCCGCGCTCTCCAGATAAACAGACGTTTCTTCCAATCCATCAGTATAAAAACGCTGTACCACATAACCAGCCGGTTCCTGATGGATCACACCACAGAGCACAGCTCCCATCAAAGCCCCTGCCGCCACCATGGGGATCAGCTGCTTCTTGCGGGATGTCCGGAACTGACGGACACCGGCCACTATGTTATCCGGCCAGGCTGCAAACGGAACCTCCACCGCTTTCTTTCCTATGGAAAAAAGGGAATACTCCTTTGCGCCTTCTTTTTGCATAAAGAGAAAGGCTCCCAGAAAAATTAACGTAATATTTTTAAAGGAGGTATTGAATAATAGTGGTTCCGTCCATCCGGCTCCCAGAAAGCAGACAAGGATCACCAGTTCTCTTGTCATCTGTTTATGGGTAACATAGAAAAGAAGCGCAAAATACCCCGCAATAATAACCACAAATGGAACCAGACCATAATTGATATATCCCCAAACATAAGAATTATCCAAAGTCATGGAGGAATTTACCACCTTAGAAATATCTGCTCCGAACAGACTTCTGTATTCTGATTTCAGGAACTGTTCTGCCAGCCATATTCTGGTATTTAACATAAAATTCAGTTTCTGGACATAGGGGCTGATCCTATGATAGTTGATATAAAAGGGTAGCACAAAAGAAAATATCAGGCATACCGGCAATACCAGATTTACCAGCATCTTCTCCACAATACAGAACTTCGGTCTGAGCTGTACATACAGACATCCCATCAGCAAAACTGCTACGATACCGAATCCCGTATAGCTGACGGAATATAAGAAAACAAGCACATTACCTGCCATCAGGTAAATAAAGTGCCTGAATTTATAATTATCTCCTAATTCATACAGAATGAAGGCACACAGTGCCAGATAAGTAATATGCAGAATATTGGGATGGGTAAATCCAAGACTCCAACGAAAGATATGTCCAAGTCCCATCTTGGCATGTACCCTGTATATAGTATGCTCCAGCCTGAAAAAGGAAAAAATGCTTAAGCAGACAGCACAAACAGACCAGACCCACAGACCCACATGAAAAATTTTCCTGACCGAAATATTTTTCATGCCAAGCACCGTAAAAGAAAGAAAGATAATCCCCAGTTCCCGGGAATTATAATAGACCACAGCCGTCAGCAACAGGAAGAAAATCTGCATAACAAGCTGTCTCTTCGTATAAGATGAAATCACGATTTTAGCAAAACCAAGGATAAGTGCAGGAATGACCAACAACACAAACAACTTTTGTCCTTCATAAAATCCAAGTCCTTTTGTGACCGACAGCAGAATAAAGAAGCCAAAATAGCAGGCTTCTTCCCATGTAATGGTAAGACTGTTTTCTTTTCCAATCTGAATCATTTTGTCCTTCATACCATATACTCCTAACTGCACTAGAGAATTTCAAGCGCCGGTCCCAAAGCCCATGGATATGCACCATACCGTTGTGGATACTGTGAGAAATCCAGGCATTCTCCCGAGCATTGGTATACCCTTCCATCATTTACAGCTCTCTCTATGGCACTTCTGCCCGCCTGCAATACCTGCAGATATTTATCCTCCGTCAGAATATCCTGTTCTATTCCCTCTTTCAACGCAGTACAAATCATTCCGGTTGATGATGTGTCAGCAGGACCATCTACCGCCTGCAGCTGCCAGGAAAAATATCCATCCTGTCGCTGATACTGCAATGCAGTGTCAATCAGCTCCCGATAAGGCTTCATCAGCCGTTCCCTGCCATACTCTGACTGCATACATGCCGACATACCACGCAGCAGCCATCCGACTGCCCTTCCCCATCCGATGATACCATATTTACATCCATCTGAAACGTCATAGCCATGATAGGGAAGTCCACTGGCCGTATCCATACCATATGCCAGGAAATTAACAATCTGCTTCACTGCCAGTTCCATATATTCCTGCTTATCAAATATCATACCATACCGGTACAGAAACGGACAGGCCAGTCCGATACCATCCACAAAGACATAACCCTTCTTAAGCGAAACCCGGTATGGAAAGCTCCCCGTCTCATTCAATGGATACTTCATTGCATAATCAGCCATCTTATCAACAGCTTTCCGGTATTTCTCTTTCTTCCTGTCTGTATCTTCGGACAGACAGCCATTCAAAAGTGTTTCCCCATAGAGCAGGTCATCCAGATAACAAACCGGCATCCCCCTTTTCTGCCATCTGGCAAAACAGGCGTCAAGTGCCTCTCTGACCTGCATTTCTGTCTCCGGCTCTTTCCTGCACTGCCACAATCCATGTGCCAAAAGCCCGATAGGCCAGAAAATCAGATCCTCCGTCGCAGCACCCGGTCTTTTCAAAATCTTTTTGATTATATTCTTTAGTCTGGTGGTCTGGTCCCATACCCCGTAAGTCATTAAATCCTTACATGCCGTTGTAATTAAAGCAGTCTTTTCCATAGTGATCATTCCTTTCTATGTCCTGCCTGTGCCGCTTACTTTCTTTCCCATTTCCGCAGTACCGGAATCTTCCTTGCCGCCACATCCCACAGATAGGCAAACTCCTCTGTTTTATGAAATACAAGGAAAAATACGCAATTATATATCAGACTGATGATAATAACCATGACTCCAAAGGTCAGCAGATTCGTCTCTTTCATAACCAGATGCCTGATCGGTACATTAATCACTGCAATTCCCAAAATCACCGCAAGATACCGGATCGAATCCGCAAAATAACCCCATGCTTTTCTGTCAAAGCATACCCTGTAAATAATCACAGGTCTGATCAGATTCGCCAATAGGCCTGAAACCAGAGTTCCGACATAGACGCCTGCCACACCGATACGCTGTACCAGTACAATAGAAAGAACCAGATTCAACCCACCCTGTATCAAAGGAAGATAACGATCCTGTTCAAACAGTCCTGCTGCTATCTTAAAATTCTCCAGCACACTTCGACCACCCTTAAAATAAAAGTCGATCGTGATCAGTGTCACTACCGCGCTGCCGATCACCCAGCTTTCATCCAGCCACAAGCCTCCGATCAACGGTGTCAGAAGATGCCAGAAACCAACCGCACCAAAACCAAATAACCAGCAGGCAAAAAAACGGTATACCTTAAAAACCTGATACTGCTTCTCTCTGGATTCCGTTGCTACCAGATTACCAAATCCCGATATTACGGAACTGAAGATAATATTCACAAAATTACCCACATAGGTCAGAATATACGTATAATTTGCAACTACGCCGGAAGTATCTACATTAACAAAAGAAGAGATAATAATGGTATCTGTCTGCAGCCTGGCCACGTCACCGATCTTATGCAGCATCAGTGCCTTAGTCTTGGTTGCCACAACTTTAGTCTCTTCCTCGCTTAATTTCTGAACATTCTTATCCCGCAGATAAGGATACATTCTGTTCAGATATATGCTGACGAATATCTTCTGTGCAAGCTCTACAAAGGACTGTGCCAACAGATAGAAAAGGAAATTCCTGGTCACAAGCAAAACTATGATCTGTACCAGAACCGTAATGATCTTCGTGATGGTTGTCACATTAGTCTGAATATAGTTCTTCTGTTCCGCGTTCGTCAGACTGTATTTATATGCCACAAAATAGGTTATGACCGTATTAAACAGAAAAATGAAATAATAAACTGTCAGATCCCTGATAGAATAGTTGCCGGGATTTTTCAGAATATATTTAAGAAACGGTGATATGGCAATGCCTACCACCGTAATGACTACGGCAATCGACAGATATGCTTTCTTATAGAAGCGCATATAAGACTTGATCTTCTCAGTATCACGGTTTGCCACAGGCTTATAGAGACTGTAGTTCAACGCCGTTCCGATTCCCAGCTCCGCCAGAGACAGAACATTTAACACATTGGTATAAATACTGTTAACGCCCAGCAGTGTCCTGCCAAGCACCATAATAAAGACAGTTCTCTGAATAAAATTCATAAGGAGAATCACAAAATTGCTGACATAACCAAATATGATATTTTTACCTGCTTGTTGTATTCTACCCATATGGCTGCTTCCCTACCCGATTCCAATTCAATTCTGTGTCTGCTCTGATGCCATGCATTTCTGCTTCTATATCCGGTGCAGATCCTGCCACAGTCTGCGCAGCTCTTCTCCGGCTTCTCCGGCTCTCTCACAGTAACCGGGCATTATGTTTTCTAATCTGTCACGGATCTGATCTTCCCGCTCCATCATCCAGTCATAGGTATTGATCAGTTCCTCCGGATCAGACAAAGTCTGCACCGGCAGAACGTAATGCTCTTCCGTTCCGAATAAATCCCTTGCAATCCCTCTTGCTTTCACTGAATATCCTACCACCAGTGTAGGAACACAGCTGGAATAAGCTGCAATCGTGGCATGGGTTCTTGCCCCGATAAAAGCACGACATTTAGAGATAATATATTTCACCTGCTGACATCCCATATCCGGAAGCAGCATCACTCTGTCATTATCTTTATAATCCTCATACAATTCCGCAAGCGTCAGCCTGTCATCATTATAATTCCACATCACATGGGGGATCAGGGCAATGCTGCAGTCCGTAGTTTTCAGGATATGATCCATCAGCTTTCTGTAATTGCCGACAGTAATTCCTTCTACCGACTCGTTACGGACAATCATAGGACTGATATTGATGCCAATGGTGTTACCGGGCCGAAAATGCTCCGGAAGTTCCGTTTCCTCCGGCTGTAAGGAAAACGCCGGGTCCGGATAAAGTTTCACATTCTCCTTAACCCCTGCTGCCTTAAGGGCATC
>JALETS010000002.1 GCA_022781395.1 Lachnospiraceae bacterium
TGTATTAAAGCACTTGTCCAGGTAGGCATGGCGAAGCCGCAGTATATTTCAAGGATATTGTCATGCTTGAGGAGTGCAGATTTATCAAAGTATAAGGACAGTATGCGTCCGTTGATTGAAAAGGATATAGAAGAAACTGAAGAAATATTAGTGTCATTTCTGACTCTCTGATGTGAATTTTCAGAGAGTCATTCAATATAATTTAAGATGAATACCGGAATGAGAGGTAAGGATGAATAATAAACAATATTTGAAAAGACTGCTTACTTTAGCAGTACCCATTATTTTGAGCAATTTAATCAGTCAGTTACAGATGATGATTGACAGGGTTTTTCTGGGTCATGCAGACAATCTGTACATGAGTGCTTTGTCTAATGTGAACGCACCTATGTGGGCGACCATGTCATTCTGTTTTTCGTTGGCTGCCGGAGCATCTATCCTGATCAGCCAGAGTGTGGGAGCGGGTAACAGAGAGAACATAGAAGAGTATGCGGGGGCAATGATTAAATATAACAACATCATGCCCTTACTGTTATTTCTTTTTTGGCTTTTTCTGGCAGAACCTGTATTCAGAATTATGGGAGTATCCGACAATTTGATGCCGATGTGCTTAGAATATATCAGATTCTATTCACCGGTATTTTTGCTTATCGGACTGGCGGGTTCTCTCAGCGTAATACTTCAGACTTCAAATTATACAAAACCTATGGTAATATATGGTATCATTCGTGCAGGTTTGAATGTTGTATTGGACTATACGCTGATTTATGGCAAATTTGGTTTCCCTGCTCTTGGAATCAAGGGAGCTGCAATCGGAACAACTCTGGCGGAATACTTGGGAGGAATATTTATTTCCTATATATTCTTTACCAGCAGGAAGTTACATACGCGACCTTCTTTTATGGGATTCAGGAAAGCAAAGTTATCTACATATATAAGAGCTGCAAAATTAGGAGTGAATACGGCTCTTGAAGACTTTGCATGGAATATTGGGAATATGTTTCTGATCAGGATATTGAATACTATCAATGAATTGGCTGCGGGCATCTACTCTATCATATTTGGAGTAGAGGTTATGGCAGTTGTTGTTGTAGGTGCAATAGGAAGCAGTACCATGACACTTACATCAGAAGCAACGGGTAAGAAAGACCTGGCGCAATATAAGGGCGTATGCATCTGTGCTTATTCCATATGCTCTATAGTTGCGGTAGTTATGATTATTTTGGGGCTTACTATCCCGGAGCAGATTATTGCATTATTTACCACGGATGCTTCCATCATTACAACAAGTAGTATTTATCTGCTGATTATTGGAATTAACTTGTTCTCCAAATCTGCCAACATCATTATTGGGAATGGAATCCGGGGAAGTGGCAATACCAAATGGATGCTTTATACACAAATATTCGGAACAGTAGGTATTGTCTGTGTAGCAGCATTTTTCGTATATGTCTGCAAATTTGGAATTCTGGGTGTATTTCTGGCTGTTCTGGTGGATGAGGCAGTAAGAGCTGTTATCAATCTTTGGAAGTATTTGAGAATCGTTAGGGACTTTTAGCGAAGAGAGGATAAATAATATGGAATTCAGACAGGGAACAATAGATGATATAAACAATATATGTAGCTTGATAGAAGTTGCAATCAAAGCGATGGAAACTCAGGAAATTCACCAATGGGATGAGTTATATCCGACGAGGGAGGAGTTTGTTAATGATATTAATAACGGCACTTTGTATACAGTGACGGAGAGAGGGCAGTTGATCGCAATTTATGTGATAAGCACAGAATATGATTCAGCGTACTTAAATGGGGAATGGGAGTATAATGGCGAAACGGCCTGCATCATACACCGGTTGTGTGTAGCGCCGGAAGTTCAGAATAGAGGAATTGGAAAAATGCTATTGAATCATATAGAAAATCAACTTCGTAATAATAGCTTTGAATCTGTACGGCTGGATGTGTTTTCAGAGAATCCGCATGCAGTCAGTCTATATGAAAAAAGCGGATACGTAAGGCGTGGACATGCAGATTGGAGAAAAGGGCGATTCTGGTTGATGGAAAAGAAGCTGTAAGTTGCCGGAAAGAATGGTTATGCACTCAGCTTAAAAACTTATGGAATATGATTATACTAAAGGTATATAAACCGTTTTAATATACTTATGCTGATCCTTTATGTAAATGGAATTGTGAAATATGTGACAGAGATACTTTTTATTGATACCGTTGTATTAATCGGAAGTAGCATTTATTTTGCAAATGGGAAAACTCATTTATAGATGGCAGACCACTATGAGAATATAAAAGAGATGAAGACACTTGCATCAAAATTGACAGGAAGAAAACTGTGAAAGTATTGGATAATGCCAATTTGTTAATTTGGTAAGTTTAATTCTTATAGGAGAATGATAACAATGATATACGAATTAAAAGATACATCAAAGGTAAAAGAATTATTTGCAGGCTGGCAGGAAACCTTGATATATTCCTGCTTGCAGAATGTTATGGGTAAGATATATGTTACTGACTTAGTATGCCCTTCATCGGCGTTTGCGTTTGTCGGCTGTTTCGGATTCTTTGCCGGAGAGCCTGACAGAGAGCTGGTTGTCAATAAGCCTGACGGATTTGTTATAATGGTTCCACAGAATGAAGAATGGTCGGTATTGATTGAAGAATGTTATCCAACTGCGAAAAGAGTCATCAGATATGCTATAAAGAAAGACACAGTATTTGATGTGAGAAGACTGCGTAATGAAATAAGCAGGCTTCCAGCGGAATATGAACTGAGGAGGATAGATTCACTTATTTACGATAGGTGTCTGGAAAATCCCATAACAGCTGATTTTGTTTCAGCGTTTGAAAGCAAGGAACAGTATCTGAAAATAGGAAGAGGTATGGTCATCATAAAAGATGGAAATATCGTTGCTGGAGCTTCTTCATATACTCGTTATAACGAAGGAATTGAGATAGAAGTAGATACCGTAGAATCTGAACGAAGGAAGCATTTGGCAACAATAGTATGTTCGGCTTTGATACTGGAATGTCTGAACGAAGGTCTGTATCCGAGTTGGGATGCTCAAAATATGAACTCTGTTCATCTGGCTGAAAAACTCGGTTATGAATTTGCCCATGAGTATGTAGCTTATGAGGTCGCAACAGAGAAAAGGACACATTAAAATAGCTTATACATGATAGATAGGCGGCAGGCACAAATTCATTACCGAAGCGATACAATTTTATGAAATACATGGGTTTGTACTTATGGAGAAATTATAATTCGAAGAAGGTACATACGAATTTAATATTCAAATGGAACGCTAAGTTCTGAATTTTGGAAATGGTAAATTGATAAATTCTGTTGCATATTTACAGATTATTGAAATACCTGCTAATTCAAGAACTAATTGGAGAAAAGGTAATTTAGGTTGTCTTCCCGAAAAACTTATGGAACATGATTAAACTAGAGGAAATATAAAATGCTTTTATATCATTATTATGATAAGATTATTGGGCCTTTTAAAAATTTGTCAGACCTGACTATAGAACAGGCAAACAGAGTGCTTCAGGAAATTGCAATTACAAAACCAAATGTGCAGTGCGCAAAAAGGTTTGACTTAAGAACAATATCCTTTACATATGGGTATTCTCACCCAACCTTTAGTGACAGAATAAATGATGAAAAGGAGTATCGTAAGAGATTGGATTTGAAACCTATTGCAGTAAATATGAAGATGTTAAGGGAAAATCGGAGATTGTATTTACAATAGACAGAGTTAAAAAGGACAATTGAAATGGAAGCATGGAAGATTATAAATTGTTGCAGTAGCAATTAGTACAATAAATATAAAGTTGATAGAGTAAAACGATGGAGATAAGAAAAGGGAAAGTACATTCATTGAGGAGAATAAATCATGGGAGAATTATCTAAAATGCCAAATATAGGACAAGCAGTAGAAGAACAGCTTATAGCAGTTGGAATCAATACGTCAGATGACCTTATTAAGCTTGGAGCAAAAGCAGCGTGGCTGAAAATACAGGAGATTGACGAATCGGCATGTATACATCGGTTGATGGCACTGGAAGGTGCCATTCAAGGGGTGAAAAAAACGATGCTTTCAGATGAAACGAAAGCAGATCTTAAAGAGTTTTATAAGGAACATAGAAAATAGAGAAATCTTAAATAATGGAGGATATGATAATGAGAATAGAACATCTGGCTATGTATGTGAATGATCTGGAAGGAGAGAAGAAATTCTTCGAGACTTATTTTGATGCAAAGGCAGGAGATAAATATGTGCATGAAGACATCGGCTTTAGTTCATACTTTCTGTATT
>JALETS010000018.1 GCA_022781395.1 Lachnospiraceae bacterium
CATTTTCTTTCGATTGTAGCCGGGCTTGCCATAAAAGTCTTCATTGTAATTAACCTCCATAGTAACTAAATCGTCTCTCGACTGTCTGTGTTGTTCCTCCAAGTCTCTCATGCGGATGTCCGGCCACACTTAAGACCCTCGTAACAACGGTTTGTACTCTATTCAAAATGTCTTCGCCGGGGCTTTGGCTTGACATTTTTAAACATTGCCACAGTTAGATATTATATTATACGCTTCCACGCGTGTCAACCGCTTTTTTGCTTTATTTTTGCTAAACAGACTATTTCTGCCATCCGACAGAATTTTTATAGGAATTCATATTTCACCAAAGTCAATCCGCATGCCGGTGCAGTAGGGCCTGCTTCCTGCCTGTCCTTTGCCTCCAGAATTGTCTTGACCTCCTCCGGCGCTATATGTCCACGGCCCACTTCCATTAAGGTTCCTGCAATAATGCGTACCATATTATAGAGGAAGCCCCTGCCGGCAACCCGGATGACAATCTCCTGCCCCTCCTGTACTACTTCCACGCTGTCCACCTGACGTACCGTAGTCTCTACCTGTGCTTCTGCACTGCAAAAGCTCTTAAAATCATGTTTACCCACCAGGTATGACGCTCCCCGACGCATCCGTTCCACATCCATAGGAATATAGGTATAATGGGCATACAGCCTTTTTACCGGCATGGGAAAGGGTGCACAGTAGATACGATACTCATAGGTCTTACGGCTTTCACAATGCCTTGGGTGAAAATCTGACGCCACTTCTTCCGACTTCTGGATCTTGATATCTTCAGGCAGCCTCTGATTTAAAGCATAGGATATTTTATCTGCGGGAATCGGACTGTCTGTATCAAACACAGCGATATTCCCCATTGCATGCACTCCGGAATCCGTACGGCTTGCTCCGATCACTTCTATCTTTTCTCCCAACGTTTCAGAAAGGCACCTGTTTAAGATGCCTTCTATGGTTTCTCCATTCGGTTGTATCTGCCACCCATGATAAGCAGTTCCGTCATAGGCAACAGTCAGCATGACCCTTTTCATGTTCTCTCCATTCCCAAACGTTTCTAAAATACCTTATAACTTATCCTACTATATCACAGATAGATCCGTATCAGAATACAGACTGCAAAATAGGCTGCCAGCACCCCATATGCAATCCGGTCTCTTCTATGATAAATAAGAGGTTTCATTTTCGTCCTGTGTTCACCGCCGCGATAGCATCTGGCTTCCATCGCCATTGCCAGATCATTGGCTCTTCGGAAAGCCGAAATAAACAGTGGTACTAAAAGGGGCACCATCGCCTTTGCCTTTTTTATCAGATTACCGCTTTCAAAATCTGCCCCTCTCGCGATCTGTGCTTTCATGATCTTATCTGTCTCTTCCAACAGAATCGGAATAAACCGGAGCGCGATTGACATCATCATTGCCACCTCATGCACCGGTACGCGGAATACCTTAAGAGGATTCATCAGCTTCTCCATGCCGTCTGTCAGGCTGTTCGGGGTTGTCGTCAACGTCATTACAGAGGACCCGACAATCAGAAAGGATAACCTGATGGCCATCATCACCGCAAGCTGCAGTCCTTCCCTCGTAATCCTCAGTTTCCAAACAGACACAAGCGGCTCGCCCGGTGTCAGGAATAAATTAAATATCACTGTAATCATCAAAATAAAAACGATTGCCTTCATGCCCTTTACCATAAATTTAAAGGGCACCTTGGACAGCTTAATCATCACAGCCAAAAATACGGCTGCTACTACATATCCTACCCAGCTTTTTACCACAAAAAGAGAGATGATAAAACAGATGGTAGCTACCAGTTTTACGCGTGGGTCCAGTTTATGGATGATGGAATCCGCCTGATAATATTGGCCCAATGTAATATCTCGTATCATTGCTCGTTCCTTTCCAATCGATTCATCTATGTTATCCCTTGATAACCTTCAGGATTTCCTGTTTTGCTTCCTCTATCGTCGTCACATCATTAGCAACCGGCAACCCTTTTTCACGAAGCGCCTCCATAATATAAGTTACCTGCGGCGCTGCAAGACCTACTTCTTCCAATTTCTTTCGGTGCTTAAACACTTCCTTGGGCACATCATCATAAAGAACGCTTCCCTTATTCATCACAATGATCCGCTCCACATACTTTGCCACATCCTCCATGCTGTGAGATACAAGGATAACCGTAATTCCTGTTTCCTCTTTCAGCTTGGCGATCTGGTCTAATATCTCATCACGGCCTTTCGGGTCCAGTCCCGCGGTAGGCTCATCCAATATCAGGATATCGGGCTTCATGGCTAACACACCTGCTATGGCCACACGCCGCTTCTGTCCGCCGGACAGATCAAATGGTGACTGATAGAAATACTCATCCTCCAGTCCCACATGCTTCAATGCTGCATAAGCGCGAAGCTCTACCTCTTGTCTGGGCAGTCCCAGATTCTTAGGCCCAAAACAAACATCCTTAAACACATCGATCTCGAAAAGCTGATGCTCCGGGTATTGAAAAACCAGTCCTACTTTGCTGCGAAGCTTCTTCTTATCAAAATCTTCTGCGTGAATATCCTCTCCATTAAAGTAGATACTTCCGCTTGTAGGTTTGATCAATCCGTTCAAATGCTGTACCAGTGTTGATTTACCGGAACCGGTATGCCCGATCAGTCCAATAAACTGTCCGTCGGGAATCACCAGATTCACATCCTTTAAGGCATGTACTGCAAGCGCCGTATCATCACCATATACATAATTTACATGATCTAATATTAAAGACATCTTCAATCCTCTGTTTTCTGCTCTGTGCGGTTCCATATAGGCCACAATATATCTTAATGATCAGCCCTTATTATCTTCCTGTTAACGGCATCAGTGCCTGTGTCAGCTCCTCAATCGTCAAAATACCATCCGGCAGATCAAGTCCGCTCTTTTTCAGTTCATGTGCAAGAAGCGTTACCTGTGGCACATCCAGACGTAATTCCTTAAGTTTCTCTACCTGTGAAAAGATTTCCCGCGGAGTACCCTCCATGGCTACTTTTCCCTGGTCCATGACAAACACTTTATTAGCATGAATAATTTCTTCCATATAATGTGTGATCAGAACAATTGTAATACCCTCCACATCATTCAATCCCCTGACTGCACGGATCACTTCCTTACGTCCGCTGGGATCCAGCATCGCCGTCGGCTCATCCAGAATGATACATTTGGGATGCATGGCTATCACACCTGCTATTGAGACACGTTGCTTCTGACCGCCTGAGAGCTTATTCGGTGAATGCTTTCTGTATTCATACATTCCCACTGCCTTCAGGCTCTCCTCTACCCTCTGCCATATTTCTTCCGTCGGCACGCCCATATTTTCAGGCCCGAAACCCACATCTTCTTCTACAACCTGTCCGATAATCTGATTATCCGGGTTTTGGAATACCATGCCGGCTTCCTGGCGGATATTCCACAAATCCTTCTCATCCTTTGTATCCATCCCATCTACCCACACAGTTCCTTCCGTGGGATACAGGATTGCATTGATATGTTTTGCCAGTGTGGATTTACCGGACCCGTTATGTCCAAGGATTGCTACAAAATCGCCCTTCTTGACATCGATATCCACCTCGTCCACTGCGCGGGTGATACCTTCCACATTGCCTTCTTCGTCACGTCTGATATATTCAAATACTAATTTGTCCGTCTTGATAATTCCCATATTGTTATCCTTTTGAATAAATTGGTTTACAATCATTCCATGTCAACGCCTATTGTACTAGATTACGGTAGAAATTACAAGTCACAATACCGTCCGTAGGATATAGGTTTTATAATGATTTTGTGATATAATGACTTCATAAAGAAAAGGAAGCGACTGCGAAGCAGGCATTTACTTTTCTATGAAGTCATTAATGAGCAAACAGCCTGCGAAAGCAGGCAATAGAGCACTGAAAGTGCGGGTTTGCGAGTCTAATAAAACAAGCGACTGCGAAGCAGGCATTTGTTTTTCTTGCGCCATTAACGAATGAATTATCACCAACAAGGAGACATGACACATATGTCAAAAAGCAAAAAAGAACTGATGAAGCAGATAGCCAAACCGCTTACCTTTATATTATTACTTATTATGATATGTGCCTTTCTGGCACAGTACCTTACAGGATCGGAAACATTAGAAGAATATGCACGGAATAATCCGGAGCTGGCTTATGGAAGCCAAAATGAAGCTTCTGACACAGATGATACAGCAGATATACAGGAATCTGTAGAGAACAATGCAACAGATATGCAGGATTCTGCATCGCCCGATGCAGGAAATCCTGCGGAAATATCTTCCGGCAATACAGACAAGGCTTCTTCATATAATGAATCAAATGATTCTTCCTCTGAATCTGTAAAGGAGAATGAACCCATGAATGTTAATTCTGAGCGTGTGACATACCAGCCCGGCTTCTACTATGAACCACTAAGTGAGGATATCAAACAAAGAATTACCGGTATTTCTTATCCGGTAGCGGAATCAAAGGCGACAGAAACGGCTGTCCCTGCAATCAATAGGATTGATGATGATACATCCCCGGCAGTATCCTATGATGATTTATGCTATGTCCGTGTACTGCATTATGATTTTAGCGGAAAAGAACGAGACGGAGAATTAATCTGCAACAAAGCTATCGCACAGGATTTAGTGGAAATATTCTATGAATTATATCGGAATGAATACCAGATTGAGCAGATACGCCTGATCGACGAATATAGCGGAGACGATACCTTATCTATGATGGATAACAACACCTCCTGCTTTAATTACAGAGTTGTGGACGGTACAGACAGCCTTTCCAAACATGCCTATGGGCTGGCAATCGATATTAATCCTTTCTACAACCCCTATATCGTCTTTGGCAGAAATGAAGACGGCAGCGACTACATTTCCCCAAAAGGCAGCGAAATCTATGCAGACCGTAGTAAGAATTTTGCTTACAAGATAGATGAGAGCGACTTGTGCTACCGCCTTTTTAAAGAACATGGCTTTACCTGGGGCGGAGACTGGAATTCCTGCAAGGATTACCAGCATTTTCAGAAAGCGATTGAATAAGCTTTCTAAATATTTTATGCTTAAAAAGCCCTGCATTCTCATGCAGGGCTTCCTTTTTAATCCAATATGAATTTCTTATACTAACTCAAGTACAACTTCCATAGCTGCATCGCCTTTACGAGGTCCAATCTTAACAATTCTTGTGTAACCACCGTTACGGCTTGCATACTTAGCGCCATACTCATCGAAAAGCTTAGCAACTAAGTCAACTTCCTTAGTAGCTTTCTTTCTGCCTGCTGCAGTAGCAGGAACTTCTGTTACAGGATATAATACCTTAAGCATCTGTCTTCTGGCATGTAATCTGGAAGGCATATCTTTCTTGATTTCCTTCTCAACTGTATCATATACAGTTACCTTCTTGCCATCTACAACTTCTTTAACCCTCTTGCCGTCTTTGTCCTTACGGGCTACCTTAGCAGTAACCTTAACGGTCTCAAAGTTATCTTTTTCTTTTACAGCTAATGCGATAAGACCTTCAGCGATCTTACGAACCTCTTTAGCCTTAGCTTCTGTTGTAACAATCTTGCCATTGTAAAGAAGTGCTGTTACCTGGCTTCTAAGTAATGCTTTTCTCTGGTCAGATGTTCTGCCGAGTTTTCTGTATTTTGCCATAATAGGCTCCTTTCTCACTTGGGAGTTCTCTCCCGTCATGGTACATCCGGCCACGCGCTTTGGACTTACTTACCGAATGCGTTAACAGTTCCATTCATGAGCTGACGCATCAGTGCTCTTTGGGCTTACCTCATACGTCATACACATACATTTATTTAAGCCTCATCGCTGGGATTCAGCTGTAAACCTAATTCTTTTAACTTAGCAAGTACTTCTTCAAGGGACTTACGTCCAAGGTTACGAACCTTCATCATATCCTCAGAAGTCTTGTTTGTTAATTCCTCTACTGTATTGATACCGGCTCTCTTTAAGCAGTTATAGGAACGAACAGATAACTCTAACTCATCAATGCTCATTTCCAATACTTTCTCTTTTTCATCATCCTCTTTCTCTACCATAACCTCTGCGGTTTTAGCATTTTCAGACAGATCAATGAAAAGACTTAAATGCTCACTCAATACCTTGGCAGCCAAACTAACCGCTTCATCAGGAACGAGTGTTCCGTTTGTATACACATCCAGTGTCAGCTTATCATAATCAGTAATCTGACCAACACGTGTGTTCTCTACGGTTACATTGACTCTCTCAACAGGTGTATAGATCGAGTCTATTGCAATGACACCAATGGGTAAATCGTCAGTCTTATTCTTATCAGAACTTACATAACCTCTACCCTTTGTAATTGTCAGCTCCATATATAACTTAGTGTCCTTACCGCTTAAAGTAGCAATCACTAAGTCAGGGTTCAAAATCTCAATATCCTGATCAACCTGAATGTCGGATGCTCTTACCACGCCTTCACCTTCATATTCGATATATGCGGTCTTAGGCTCATTTGTATCGCTGTTATTCTTGATTGCAAGGCTCTTGATGTTCATGACAATTTCAGTCACATCTTCCTTCACACCGGGAATAGAGCTAAACTCATGTAAAACACCTTCAATTTTAATCTGGCTGACTGCTGCGCCCGGCAAAGAAGAAAGCATAATTCTTCTAAGAGAATTACCAAGGGTAATACCATAACCTCTTTCCAAAGGTTCAACCACGAATTTACCATACTTCTTATCTTCTGAGATTTCTGCAACCTCAATATTCGGTCTTTCAAAATCAAACACTGCAAATACCCTCCTTTACGAACAATCTCACTTACCTTCAAGGTTTTATACTGTTTATTTGGAATATAACTCGACGATAAGCATCTCGTTTACCGGAACGTCGATCATTTCTCTTGTAGGGAGATATTTAACAGTTCCCTTTAATGCTTCCTGATCTACATCAAGCCATTCGGGAACAAGTCTTCCGCCAGCTACTTCGAGGATATCTTTATATCTCTGTAAGGATTTAGATTTCTCTCTAACTTCGATTACATCGCCTGCTTTTACTAAGTAAGAAGGAATATTTACCGGCTTACCATTCACAAGAAAATGCTTGTGATCTACGACCTGTCTTGCTTCTCTTCTTGTTCTTGCAAAGCCCATTCTGAAAACAACACTGTCTAATCTGCTTTCGAGCATAACCATCAGGTTTTCACCGGTCATACCCTTCATTCTGTCGGCTTTTTCATAATAATTTCTGAAGGGCTTCTCTAACACGCCATAGATAAATTTTGCTTTCTGTTTCTCTCTTAACTGAAGACCATACTCACTGATCTTCTTACCAGCTCTTGCTGATGTTCTGTTAGATTTCTTATCGTATCCTAAATAAGTAGGATCTAAATCAAGTGATCTGCATCTCTTTAATACAGGGACTCTGTTTACTGCCATTTTGGCTCCTTTCTAAGAGGGGTTACCTCTTCCCCAGACTTTTGCCTTAAAGCAAAATTCTGTTGTTTACAACACCGATAGGTGCATTCATCCAACGCTCATTATTTAACACTAGACACGACGTCTCTTAGGCGGACGGCATCCGTTATGAGGTACCGGAGTTACGTCACGGATACTTGTTACTTCAAGACCGCATGCCTGTAATGCACGAATAGCAGCCTCACGACCTGAACCAGGTCCTTTAACCATAACGTCTACTGTCTTCAAACCATGAATTAAAGCAGCTTTTGTAGCTGTTTCTGCAGCCATCTGTGCTGCATATGGAGTAGATTTCTTTGAACCTCTAAAACCAAGACCACCGGCACTTGCCCAGCTTAAAGCATTACCTTCGTTATCTGTTAAGGTAACGATGGTATTGTTAAAAGATGCCTGAATATGTGCCTGTCCATGTTCAACGTTTTTCTTTACACGCTTTTTTGCAACTTTTTTTGCAACTTTTTTAGCCATAATAAACTAACCTACTTTCTCACTATTATTTGTTTGCTTTACTTACTTCTTCTTATTTGCTACTGTTCTCTTAGGACCTTTTCTTGTTCTTGCATTTGTCTTAGTCTTCTGACCACGAACCGGAAGTCCTTTTCTATGACGGATACCTCTGTAGCATCCAATCTCCTGAAGACGTTTGATATTAAGAGCAACCTCTCTTCTCAAATCACCTTCTACCATGTAATCTTTGTCGATTATCTCTGCGAGTCTCTTTACTTCATCGTCAGTTAATTCTCTGACACGGGTATCCGGATTAACATTAGCTGCCTCCAGAATTTTGTTTGCACTTGCTCTACCAATACCATAGATATAAGTAAGACCAATTTCTACACGTTTTTCTCTAGGTAAGTCAACACCTGCAATACGAGCCATTTACGTTTCCTCCATTTTCTCTGCATATTCATGCAATCGATTTGTATACCTTATATAAGTATACGTGACACTAATTGATTGGGGTAGGTTCTACCCAATCGGATCAAACCATCCGATCTTTCCAAACACATGTTGGTATCAAAAAGTAATCTCCCATAGGCTCTTCCATCTATATGATAATCAGTAGCCGCCTGTTCCGACCAATGAATTGCTTCTTAACCGGAAAAAGAGCGGTACTGCAGCCGCTTCATACATTCTGACAAGAACCCCTTACATTACATAAATCCGGGGATTAACCTTGTACCTGTTTGTGTTTCGGATTTTCACAGATAACTCTGATCTTTCCTTTTCTTTTAATGATCTTGCATTTTTCGCAAATCGGTTTTACTGATGATCTAACTTTCATCTCAAACCCTCCTTTCAAAAAAGACCGTTTTACATTATAGCATCATGCCCATGTTTTGGCAAGCCCTTTTCCGAAAAATCTCATCGCCCTATTACTTATCTCTCCAGATAATCCTACCCTTGGACAAATCATAAGGTGATAACTCCAGAGTTACCTTATCGCCGGGCAGAATACGAATAAAGTTCTGACGTAGTTTACCGCTTATATGGGCTAATACCACATGCCCATTTTCTAACTCAACCTGAAACATAGTATTAGGTAACTTTTCGATTACGGTTCCTTCGATTTCAATTACATCGGCTTTAGACATCTCTTTCCTCCTATTTATATGTTGCTCCTCTTGTCAATTGCCCTGACACTTCTCAATACTTTTACAATATTCTTTAATTGTTCTTTTAATACTCAGATCATCCAACTGCATTTCTCCCGATTCTGCTCGGAAGTTCTTGATAATCTGGATATGCCTCTTGTTTTTCTTTTTCGGCTTATCCGTTGTCCGGCTTTTACCGTCAACCAGATATACATATGCATCGTCTTCCTGAAATATGACATATATGTTGTCTTTGTCATGACCTGCTTTTGATTTTGCAAGCATTCCTACCATATGTGTCTCCTCCATAGGCCATCCATTCTATGGGATGCCCTCTTTCTGCAATCCGGTCACTTCGCCAGCGTTAATATTTCCGGTTCGCCTTCCGTGATCAGAATTGTGTTTTCATAATGCGCCGACAGAGAATGATCTGCAGAAATTACAGTCCAGTCATCATCCATCCACTCCACATCTGCTGTTCCCATATTGATCATCGGCTCTATTGCCAGCGTCATGCCGGGCTGCAGTCTCAATCCTTTTCTGCGTTGCGCAAAATTGGGTATCTGCGGTTCTTCATGCAATCTTGTACCGATTCCATGCCCCACCAGATCTCTGACAATACCATATCCATATGGCGTCACATAGTCTGCAATCGCATTTGAGATATCATACAGATGATTTCCGGATTTTGCCATTTTAATACCTTCAAAAAAGCTTTGCTTTGTAACATCCATCAGTTTCTGAGCTTCAGCGCTGATCTGTCCTACTGCATGCGTTCTTGCCGCATCGGAATGATATCCTTTATAGATCAGTCCGGTATCCAGACTAACGATATCTCCTTCCTGTATGATATGAGTCTCTTTCGGGATTCCATGAACCACTTCCTCATTGACTGATACACACACCGAAGCCGGATATCCCTGATAATGCAGAAAGTTGGGTGTACATCCGTAGCTCCTGATAATCTCCTCACACACTGTATCAATATACTTTGTTGATATTCCCGGACGAATAATTTTCGCCAGTTCCTCATGTACAATACTAAGAAGTCTTCCGGCCTCTCTCATCAGTTCAATTTCTCTTGCAGACTTAATCGTAACTGCCATGACCATACCTTCTTTGCTGAATTTTCCTTTATCTAACCTAAGATAGCAACGATTGCTGCAAAAACATCCTGCATATCCACAGTTCCATCAACAGTCTTGAGAACACCCTTCTTTGTATAGAAATCAATCAAAGGCTGTGTCTGCTCATGATATACATTCAGTCGGTTCTTTACTGTTTCCGGCTTATCGTCATCGCGAAGCACTAATTCCTGTCCACATTTATCGCAGATACCTTCTTTCTTCGGCGGTACATGTTCAATGTGATAAGTAGCACCACAGGAAAGGCATGCACGTCTACCACCCATTCTCTTGATGATGTTCTCATCCGGTACATCTACATTAATTGCATAGTCAATCTTATCACCAAGCTCTGTTAATGCCTTGTCAAGTACCTCTGCCTGAGGAATGGTTCTCGGGAAACCATCTAAGACATATCCGTTCTTACAGTCCTCATTGGCTACTCTGTCCAGAAGGATCTTAACAGTCAGCTCATCCGGCACCAGAAGTCCCTGATCCATATACTTCTTAGCTTCCATGCCTAATTCTGTACCGTTCTTAATATTTGCTCTGAAAATGTCACCGGTAGAAATATGCGGAACACCATATTTCTCTGCAATCATCTTGGCCTGTGTTCCTTTACCTGCTCCCGGAGCACCTAACATAATAATTTTCATCTTAATCCTCCATTCTTGCTCAGCATGTGAAAAATCTTCAGCGAGTGGATTTTTCACACTATGAAAAGGAAGGGACGTACCAGTAATCCAGCCGTCCCTACCATTGTATTTATTCATTAGTCATTCAAAAATCCTTTATAGTTACGGACTAACATCTGAGATTCAATCTGTTTAACAGTCTCCAGAACAACGCTGACAATAATGATCAGACTTGTTCCGCTAAAAGATACATTTGCGCCGAAAACACCATTGAAGAAAAATGGTACGACACATACAATCGTAAGTCCGACTGCACCAATGAAGATAATGTAATTAAGTACTTTAGTCAGATAATCACTGGTAGGTTTACCTGGTCTGATGCCGGGAATAAAACCACCCTGTTTCTTCATGTTCTCAGAAATTTCTAAAGGATTGAAGGTAATGGATGTATAGAAGTATGCAAAGAAAATTACCAATACAATATATACAACCAAACCGATGGAATAAACCAGATTATCCGGATTACACCAATAATTGGAATTCAGACCCTTTAATATTTCTCCCCATACACCGGTGCCATTGATCTTAAAAAAAGAACAAATGATAATCGGAAGCTGCATCAGGGATGATGCAAAGATTACCGGAATAACACCTGATGTATTGATTTTTAAAGGAATATTGGTTGTCTGTCCTCCAACCATTTTTCTACCCTGTACTTTCTTCGCATACTGTACAGGAATCTTACGCACACCATCATTTAATATAATGACTAACACTACCATCAATATTATGATTGCAATAATGATAATAGCAGCCACCACACCCTTCGCTATGGATTTACCAATAACGAACTGCTGGAACAGCATGGTAATGTCCTGTGGCATACGGGACAAGATATTGATGGTAAGCACAATAGAAATACCGTTGCCTACACCCTTCTCTGTAATTCTTTCACCGATCCACATCAGGAATGCACTACCTGCAGTAAGTGCCGCCATAACCGTAATAACATTGATTACGTTATAGGTCTCTAACAGTCCCTGGCGGCCAAAACCGATTGCCATGGCACCGCTTTCGATCAATGCAAGTCCTACTGTTACATATCTTGTAATAGAGGCAATCTTCTTCTGACCGTCTGCGCCATCACGCTGCATCTCTTCCAATTTAGGAATCGCAATTGTCATAAGCTGCATAATAATAGAAGATGTAATATATGGTGTGATATTCAATGCAAGGATGGACATATTTAAAAATGATCCACCTGTAAAGGCATCAAAGAAATTGAACGCATCACCGGTCTGCTGTGAGAACCAGTTGGCAAAATAATTTCTGTCTACACCCGGAACAGGAAGCTGTGATCCTAAACGGATCACAACTAACATTGCGAATGTAAATAAGAGCTTTCTTCTGATCTCTTTGATCTTAAACGCATTTTTTAGGGTTGTAAGCATTAAATCACCTCTGCTGTTCCACCAAGTGCCTCGATCTTCTCCTTAGCGGATGCGCTGAAGGCATCTACCTTCACATCGAGTTTCTTAGTAAGTTCTCCATTTCCAAGAATCTTAACGCCATCACGCGGATTCTTAATAACACCTTTTTCGATTAATGCATTTACATCAACTGTTGTGCCATTATCAAACACTTCTAAAGCACTTACGTTGATTGCGACGATTTCCTTTGTGTTTCTGTTAGTAAAACCTCTCTTAGGAAGACGTCTGTACAGTGGCATCTGACCACCTTCAAACCCCGGTCTCGGTGCTCCGGAACGAGCTTTCTGGCCCTTATGACCCTTACCGGCAGTCTTGCCATTGCCTGAACCGTGTCCACGACCTCTTCTAAAATTATCACTATGAACGGAACCCTCTGCAGGTCTTAAATTTGATAATTCCATCTCTAACTTTGCTCCTTTCCAAGTCTGCTCCTCATGCCGTAAACGGCTAAACAGACTATTATGCTTCTTCTACTTTAACCATATGTCTTACTTTCTGAATCTGACCTCTGGTTGCTTCATTGTCAGGCAGTTCTACTGTCTGGTGAAGCTTTCTAAGACCCATGGCCTCAATTGTTGCACGAGTCTTGGGAATCTGACCAATTGTAGATTTAACTAAAGTAATCTTTAATGTTTTAGCTGCTGCTTTCTTTGCTGCCATCTTTTTTCCCTCCTAAAATTATTTCTTCCAAATTAACATCAGTAACTTAAGCGCGGACTTCTTCAACAGCTTTGCCACGATTCTTAGCTACTTCTTCAGGAGTCTTTAACTGGCTGAGTCCAGCGATTGTAGCAAGTACAACGTTCTGCTTATTGTTGGAGCCTAAAGATTTGGTACGAATATTCTTGATACCTGCAAGCTCACATACGATACGGGCAGGACCACCGGCGATGATACCGGTACCTTCCGGAGCTCTCTTTAAGAGAACGGATGCGGAACCAAATTTTCCGATGAAATCATGTGTAATACTATTATTCTCGTCAAGTGCAACAGAAATTAAATGCTTGATTGCATCTTCTTTACCTTTACGAATTGCGTCAGGGATTTCAGTTGCTTTACCTAAACCTGCGCCAACATGACCGTTGCCGTCACCAACTACTACAAGAGCGGTAAAGCGCATGTTACGACCACCTTTAACAACCTTAGTAACACGTTTGATTGTTACAACTTTTTCAGTCAATTCCAACTGACTTACATCAATGATTGTACGTCTCATGTGATTTTCTTCTCCCTTCCTAGAATTCTAAGCCAGCTTCTCTGGCTGCATCAGCTAATGCTGCAATCTTACCCTGGTAAATAAAGCCGCCTCTGTCAAAGACAACAGTCTTAATACCTTTTTCAATTGCTCTCTTAGCGATTACTGTTCCTAAATATGCTGCTGCATCAACGTTATTGGTCTTTTCAAGTTCAGCCTTAACGCTCTTCTCAAGAGTGGATGCTGAAACTAAAGTGTTTCCAACTGTATCGTCAATAATTTGAGCATACATATGATTATTGCTTCTGAACACAGCTAAACGTGGTCTCTCAGCAGTGCCGCTGAAACGGTTACGCATTCTGTTGTGTTTTTTTACACGAACTTTTTGTCTAGATTCTTTACTAACCATTTTCATACTCTCCTTATCTATTATTTCTTACCAGTCTTACCAACTTTACGTCTAATTGTTTCATCAGCATACTTAATACCTTTACCCTTGTAAGGCTCCGGTCTTCTCTTGTCTCTGATTTCAGCCGCAAATTGACCAACTTTTTCTTTATCAATACCTTTAACGATGATCAGGTTCTGTCCGTCAACAACAGTCTCGATACCTTCAGGATCTGTCATCTCTACCGGATGGGAATAACCTAAGTTCAGAGTTAAAGTCTTACCGGACTTAGATGCTCTGTAACCTACACCGTTTACTTCCAATTTCTTTTCAAAGCCTTCTGTCACACCAACAACCATATTGTTGATCAGTGTTCTGGTCAGACCGTGGAAGGATTTCATTTTCTTTAAGTCGTTAGGTCTTGTTACAACGACCTGCTCGCCTTCTACTTTGATATCCATCTCTGCAGGAAGCACTCTCTCAAG
>JALETS010000038.1 GCA_022781395.1 Lachnospiraceae bacterium
AGATCATTGCGGAATATAATATCCGCTATATACTCTGTGACAGAGTCAGTGAAGTGGTACGGCAGGATGATACGACTACCATACCGAAAGCATTGCTGCCCAGTGGTTTTTTCGTGATAGAAACTGGAAAAAGCAAAGGAAATGTGGTAGGATATACGTTAATTGGCGGTGGCTACGGACATGGCGTTGGTATGTCACAGAACGGTGCCAGAGCGTTGGGAAAAGAGGGAGCTGATTATGGACAGATCCTGAGTATCTTTTTCCCGGGATGTGAAGTAAAAGAGATAAGGCTGTTCGGTAAATCGGGTGAGTTATGAGGAATATCTATAGATTATATTATATAGCCAGAGATTTCGGCTGGCAGATGACGAAGAAGAATATCAGTTCCTATGCGGCAAGCATGGCATTTTTCCTTTTTCTGTCCATGATTCCGCTGCTCATGGCATTGTGTGCGGTTCTTCCTTTTACAACTTTGACAGAGGGGAATCTGATTAATGCAATTACCCAGTTTACGCCCAATGCCATGGACAGTATGGTGGTGAGCGTTGTATCGGATGTGTACGAGAGATCGGCAGGAACGATCACGATTTATGCCATTGTAGCTGTCTGGTCAGCCGCCAAAGCAATGTTAGCCATGATCCGTGGGCTGAATGCGGTTTATGACTTTGAGGAGAGACGTAATTATTTTGTGCTGCGTTTTATTGCCTGTATCTATACAGTGATCATGCTGATAGCCATGATACTGGCGTTGTTTGTTATGGTATTTGGTAATGTCATTGTGAATTTTCTGCTGACAGATATTCCACAGCTTCATTTAATCGTGCAGTTTATCATGCATTTCAGATTTTTGTTTTCCTGGGCGGTTCTTACTTTAGGATTTGGATTGATCTATGCGTATGTTCCTAACAATAAGCTGCGGTTTAAAGCACAGCTTCCCGGAGCTGCATTCTCGGCTATTATCTGGAGCGGGGCTTCCTTTGCATTTTCTGTCTATGTGGATCATTTCAGCGGATTTGGCACCTATGGCAATCTGACTACGGTGGTAATTATGATGATCTGGTTTTATCTGTTGATGTATATTCTGTTGATCGGAGCCCACATTAACCGGTATTTCGGGCCGGTGTACAAATTCCTGTTCGGATGGCTTGACAAGTCGAGAAAAAATCACTAAAATGTAACTGTTCAGAGACGTGTGGACTGATATGGAATTATCTGTAACGGTTTCTGATAACATAACAAGTAAAGGCATAGATGGTGTCAGTAGAACATTATTTTCTTACAGAGAGAGGAAGTCATCGGCTGTAAGCTTCCTTAAGTTCAGATAATGGTTTGAATTTCCCACCGGAGCTGCCTGAGAGAACGGGTTTCCCATATCGTTTTGTGATGATTATATGATGGGATCGCCCCAGTAATTCAGGACGTTTGGCACGTTACGCCGAATGAAGCGTCTGCTGTTTGTAGGTATGGTTTACTGATTTGGAAGTGAACAGAGTGACAGCAGGAATCTGGGTGGTACCGCGGAAATATTTCGTCCCATGTGTTGATACACATGGGTTTTTTTATTAGTATTTTCAAGTGAAAAAGAAGGAAGGAAAGAGAGCATGAAAGAAAAGTTAGAGCAGATTAAAGCCGAAGCATTGCGCCAGATAGAAGGCAGCGACGCGCTGGAGAAACTGAATGAGGTACGCGTTAATTTTCTCGGTAAAAAGGGGGAACTGACAAGTGTACTGAAAGGTATGAAGGATGTGGCACCGGAAGACCGTCCGAAGGTTGGCCAGATGGTAAATGAGACAAGAGAAGAGATCGAAAAAGTACTGGAACAGGCCATAACCAGGATGGAACGGGCAGCCAGAGAAGCGCAGATGAAAGCGGAAGTAATCGATGTTACACTTCCTGCCAAGAAGAATAATGTGGGACACCGTCATCCCAATACCATTGCGATGGAAGAGGTGGAACGTATTTTCACCGGTATGGGATATGAAGTGGTTGAGGGACCGGAAATCGAAACGGATTATTATAACTTTGAGGCGCTGAACATTCCGGCAGACCACCCGGCCAAGGACGAGCAGGACACCTTCTACATCAACGGAGATTTTCTGCTTCGTACCCAGACCTCCGGTACCCAGGTACATGAGATGGAAAAGGGCAAGCTGCCGATCCGTATGCTGGCACCGGGCAGAGTATTCCGTTCCGATGAGGTGGATGCGACTCATTCTCCTTCCTTCCATCAGATAGAAGGCCTTGTTATTGATAAGCACATTACATTTGCGGATTTAAAGGGAACTTTGGCAGAGTTTGCTAAGGAGCTGTTTGGTGAGGATACAAAGGTAAAATTCAGACCCCATCATTTCAATTTCACAGAGCCCAGTGCGGAAATGGACGTAAGCTGCTTTAAATGTGGCGGAAGCGGATGTCGTTTCTGTAAAGGTTCCGGCTGGATTGAAATTTTAGGCTGCGGTATGGTTCATCCCAATGTGCTTCGTATGAGCAAGATTGATCCTGATGAGTATTCCGGCTTTGCATTTGGTATCGGTCTGGAACGTATTGCCTTATTGAAATATGAAATTGACGATATGCGCCTTCTTTATGAAAATGATGTACGTTTTCTGAAGCAGTTTTAACAGCTAATTGTTGTAGAACTCTTTGATGTATAACGGATCGTTTTGCAGTTACTGAAACATTTTTAATTTGAGAAAGGAAGAACATTATGAATACAGCATTATCATGGATCAAGGCATATGTACCGGAGCTTTCCTGTACAGATCAGGAATATACGGATGCCATGACATTAACAGGAACGAAGGTAGAAACCTTTGAGAGATTAGATAAGAACTTAGAGAAAATCGTAATTGGCCAGATTGAGAAGATCGAAAAACACCCGGATGCGGATAAGCTGATCATCTGTCAGGTCAATATCGGTTCTGAAGTGATCCAGATCGTTACCGGTGCACCGAATGTAAAAGAGGGCGATAAGGTTCCGGTTGTTCTGGATGGAGGAAAAGTGGCAGGCGGCCATGACGGCGGCCCGTTACCGGAGGATGGTATTGCCATCAAAGCAGGAAAACTGCGTGGTATTCCTTCTAACGGCATGATGTGTTCTATCGAAGAGCTTGGTTCCAGCAGGGATATGTATCCTGAGGCACCTGAGTACGGTATCTATATTTTCCCGGAGGATGCCGAAGTAGGGGCTGACGCAGTAGAAGCACTGGGACTGCGTGATACGGTATTTGAGTATGAGATTACTTCTAACAGGGTAGACTGTTACAGTGTACTTGGTGTGGCAAGAGAAGCTGCAGCAACCTTCAAGAAGCCTTTTATCGCACCGAAGGTTGAGATAAAGGAAAATCAGGAAAAGGTAGAAGATTACATCAGTGTAGAAGTAGAAGATAAGGATCTGTGCACCCGTTATTGTGCAAGAGTCTGCACGAATATCAAGATCGGCCCTTCCCCGAAATGGATGCAGAGAAGACTGGCAGCAAGCGGTATCCGTCCGATCAACAACCTGGTTGATATTACCAATTACGTTATGGAAGAATATGGTCAGCCGATGCATGCCTTTGACCTAGATACGGTAGCAGGTCATAAGATCATTGTTCGCCGGGCAAAGGACGGGGACGTATTCCAGACTTTGGATGGACAGATGAGGAATCTGGACGGTGAAATGCTGATGATCTGTGATGCCGAGAAGCAGATCGGTATTGCCGGGATCATGGGTGGTGAGAATTCCAAGATTACTGACAATGTAAAGACTGTTTTATTTGAGGCGGCTACTTTTAATGGAGCAAATATCCGTAAGTCCGCCAAGAGGTTAGGCCTTCGTACAGATGCTTCCGGTATTTTTGAAAAA
>JALETS010000047.1 GCA_022781395.1 Lachnospiraceae bacterium
GGCAGCCGGGAATTGGAGCAACTTACCGATTATGCCAGAAGCCGGGGAGCTCTTTATTATAAATTACAGGATTTGGGAGTGCTGTATCAGGCATTTCAGGACTATATCAGGGACCACTATATTACTACGGAGGAGACTCTGGACCGACTGTGTCAGGCACTGCCGAAGTCTGAGATTATTCGTAACAGCGTCATTGCTTTTGACGGTTTTACCGGATTTACCCCCATTCAGAACAGAGTTATTCAGGAATTACTGAGATTGACCCACAAGGTCATTATAACGGTTACGATAGATGAACGGGAAAATCCCTACAAGCCGGATCAGGAGCAGAAGCTTTTCCATCTGAGTAAAAAGACGGTGGCGGATGCAAAGAAGCTGGCTGAAGCAGTCTGCGTACCGGAGGATGCACCGGTATGGTGTAAGGAGAGAATAAACGGCCGGCTTCCTCGGTTTCGGGACAATGCGGAACTGGCCCATCTGGAACGGAATCTGTTCCGGTACCCATCTGTTCCCTATGAGGAAAAAGTAGAGAAAATACATATTCTGGAGGCATCTACACCAACAGAAGAACTCAGGCAGACCTGTATCGCAATTTGCAGACTGCTGATGGATTCGTCTGATACAGATGGCACAGGATTGCAATATCGGGACATTGCGGTGGTAACCGGCAATATGGAAGTATACGGACGGGACGCAGAAGAGATATTCCGAAAGTTCGATATCCCAATCTATTTGGATCATACGAGAGGCATTTTGGGAAATCCGTGTACAGAATATATCCGAAGCGCGCTGCAGATTGTGCAGCAGGATTTCAGCCCGGAATCGGTATTTCATTATCTGCGGACGGGAATGACCGGCTTTGACAGAGAGGCAGTGGACAGGCTGGAAAACTATGTGCGCAGATTTGGCATCAGAGGATATGGGAAGTGGAGCAGCATTTTCGTTTATCGGGAAGAAACACCGGAAGGAGAGGAAGCGGCGCTGGCCCGGATGGAAGAATATAATCTGATGCGTGAGCAGCTTATGGCACAGCTTGCGCCACTTCTCGCACCGGTCCGGACTACAGGAGAGATGGTGCGTGCCCTGTATGATTTTCTGGTGTTGAATGAGGTACAGAAGAAGCTGGCAGTTTTTGAGGAGCAGTTTAAAAAGGAAGGAAATCTGCCTCTCGCCAAAGAGTATGGACAGATCTATGCCCTGGTCATCGATCTGTTGGATCAGATAGACGGTTTGCTGTCAGAAGAGGAGATGACTCTGAAAGAATTTTCGGATATTTTAGATTCCGGTCTGACCGAGATCAGCGTTGGTACGATTCCTCAGAATGTGGATCGTATTGTAGTGGGAGATATTGAGAGAACCAGACTGAAGCAGGTTAAGGTGCTCTTTTTCCTGGGAGTCAATGACGGCAATATCCCAAAGGGCGCCGGAGGCGGTGGTATCATATCAGATATAGACCGGGAGTTCCTTCGGGAATCAGATCTGGAACTGGCTCCGTCGCCCAGGCAGCAGATGTATATCCAGAGGTTATATCTGTATCTGAATATGACCAAGCCCTCCGGGGCACTGTATCTGTCCTATGCAAAGGTGGGCAGCGACGGCAGAACCCTTCGTCCTGCCTACCTGATTGATTTAATGCGGAAGCTGTATCCTGCATTGACGGTTGAACAGCCGGAAACAGAGCCTGTGGAGCAGCAGATTGTAAACGGAAGAGACGGCGTTACCTTCTTAACCGATCTGCTGAGGGAGTATGTGGGCGGCAGATTGACGGAGTCGCAGCAGAAACAGCTATATACCTTTTATCACAGCTATCATACCAATCCCATGTATCAGGACAGCATAGACCGGCTGATAGAGACGGCATTTTACCGTTATCAGGATAAGCCGCTGTCTAAGCTGGTAACCCGGGCGCTCTACGGTACCCTGTTGCAGAACAGCGTGAGCCGGCTGGAGCAGTATGCGGCCTGTGCCTACGCACATTTCCTGCAATATGGGCTGGCATTGAAGGAGAGAGAGGAGTACAGCTTTGAGGCTGTGGATATGGGAAATGTCTTTCACGGTGTACTGGAAATCTTTGCCGGGAAGCTTGCAGAACACGGCTATACCTGGTTTGATTTCCCGAAAGAAGCCGCTTTACAGATGGTGGAAGAGGCTGTGGAAAGCTATACGGTACAATATGGTGAGACGATCCTTTACAGCAGTGCACGCAACAGGCATCTCCTGAAAAGGATTATCCGGATCATGAACCGTACCGTGCTGACCTTGCAGACCCAGCTTAAGAAGGGGGCTTTCATTCCGGAAAAGTTTGAAATGTCCTTCTCAGTGCTGGAGGATCTGGATGCGCTGAATATTGCTTTGAGCGACGGGGAACGGATGCGCCTGCGGGGACGTATCGACAGGATAGATACCTGTGAGACGGAAGATACAGTTTATGTGAAAGTTATAGATTATAAATCAGGCAGCAGGAAATTCGATCTGGCGGCGCTCTACTATGGTCTGCAGCTGCAGCTTGTGGTGTATATGAATGCGGCAGTAGAGGCGGAGCAGAAGAAGCACCCTGACAAGAGTATTGTTCCGGCAGCCATGCTGTACTATCATGTGGCAGATCCCATGGTGGAGGACGGAGAGAATCTGACTCCGGAGCAGATTAATGAGAAAATATTACAGGAATTAAAGATGACCGGAATAGTCAACGAAAATGGCGAGGCTGTCAGATTATTGGATTCAGAGTTTACGGATAAGTCCGATATCCTGCCACTGGAGCGGAAAAAGGACGGCTCCTTCTCATCCTACTCCAGTGTCATAAATGAAAAAGATATGCAGATGGTTTCGAATTATGTAAGCCGAAAAATTAAAGAACTGGGATGCGGTATCCTGGAGGGGACTATTTCGGTCAATCCCTATGAACAGAACGGAAGCCGGGCATGTACCTACTGCGCTTATAAAAGCGTGTGCGGCTTTGATGAACGTGTAGACGGCTACCGGATGAGAAAACTGGAGAAGCTGTCTGCAGAAGAAGCACTGGAAAAGATGGCGGATAGCAACGAAGAATAGCCTTCGTAATGGTTGACAATAACAGGAGTAGTTGGTATTATGGCAATTTCTTTTACTGAGAAGCAACAGCAGGTGATAGATACTCACGGCTGCAACCTTCTGGTGTCTGCGGCGGCAGGCTCCGGTAAGACAGCCGTACTGGTAGAACGTATTGTGAAGGTGGTCAGTGACGCGGAGCATCCTGTGGATATAGACAGGCTCCTGGTGGTAACCTTTACCAATGCTGCGGCGGCTGAGATGCGGGAACGTATCAGCCGGGCTCTGAATGACAGGCTGGCAGCAGACCCGGAGAATGAACATTTGCAGAGGCAGGTGACGTTGCTTCATAATGCGCAGATTACCACCATAGACAGCTTCTGTCTCTTTGTACTGCGCAACCAGTTTCATACCATAGGGCTGGACCCCGGCTTCCGGATCGGAGAGGAAGGAGAGTTAAAACTCATCCGGCAGGATGTGCTTTCCCGGGTATTGGAGAACTGCTACAATCAGGAAGACCCCGCTTTCTTGCATTGCATGGAATATTTCAGTGTGGGCAGCAGAGACGAGGCAGTGGAGGAAGTGATTCTGAAGCTGTATGATTTTGCCATGAGTTATCCTTTTCCCGAGCAGTGGCTTATGGAGCGCAAGAAGGATTATCAGGTGCCGGAACAGGGTGTGGAATCACTGCTATGGATGGAGGAGTGCTTTAACAGGACACGGCTGCTGTTACAGGGATGTGTCACGAAGCTGGAAACGGCCATTCACCTCTGTGAAGAGCCGGATGGCCCCTACCCCTATGCACCTTTACTGGAGCGTGAAAAGGAAATGGTGGAGGCCTTGCTGCGAACATGTTGTCCGGTCAGACAAAGGCAGCCGGGATCCGGCGGGAGCCCGGAAGGCGCAGAAGACAGGACGGTTTGTGACTATGATGAAATAGCAGCCGCTTTCGGGGCGTTACAGTTTGACAGACTGCCGTCTAAGAAGGATGAAACTATCCATCCGATGAAGCGGGAGATGGCGAAGAGTATCCGCAATGAAGTGAAGGAACAGCTTGCCGGACTTCAGAAGCAATATTTCTTTCAGACGAAGGAGCAGATCACTACGCAGATGGCGGTCTGCAAAGAGGTGGTTGATGTGCTGGTGGATGTGACGCTGGCATTTAAGGAAGCCTTCGATGCGAAGAAGCGGGAAAAAAATCTGTTAGACTTTGATGATATCGAGCATTTTGCATTGTCTGTATTGGTGCAGAAAAATGAAACGGATGAGTGTGAACCTACGGAGACTGCCCTGGAGTACCGCAGCTATTTTCATGAAATCCTGATCGACGAGTATCAGGACAGCAATCTGGTACAGGAATATCTGTTATCCTGCATTTCCGGGGAGGAGGAAGGCAGATATAACCGCTTTATGGTGGGGGATGTGAAGCAGAGTATCTATAAATTTCGTCTGGCAAGACCGGAGCTGTTCCTGGAGAAATATGAGGCATATGGGAAGGCAGAGAGCAAGGTACAGGATGGGCCGGCCATAGCCGGTAAGATGCAGCGGGGGATGTGTCCTGCTGTCCGCAGGATAGATCTGCATCAGAATTTCCGAAGCTGCCCGGAAGTACTTATCAGTACCAATGCCGTTTTTGAACAGATCATGGGTCGAGAAGTGGGCGGCATTGTCTATGATGACCAGGCAGCACTTCATCCGGGAGCGGTCTATCCGCCTGAAGAGAATCGGGAAACAGAGCTTCTTGTCTTTCAGACAGGCGAGAAACCGGAGGAAATGTCTGTCAGGGAACAGGAAGCCTACGGCGTGGCGATGAAGATTAAGGAACTGATGCGGGAGTTTCGGGTAACTGATAAAGAGAGCGGGCAGCTGCGCAGGCTGACTTTTCGGGATATTGTGATCTTACTGCGTACCACTTCAGGCTGGGATGAAGTTTTTAAAAGAGTTCTGGAAGAAGAGGGGATTCCTGTACATATGACTTCACGGACCGGCTACTTCGCTGCAAGTGAGGTGCAGGAGCTTCTGCATTTTCTCAGGATACTGGATAACCCGCTGCAGGATATTCCCCTCTATGGCGTGATGCATTCTTATCTGGGTGGTTTTACGGAGGAAGAGATTGCACTGATCAAGGCGGCTTTTCCAAAGAAAAAGTATCTCTATGATGCGGTAAAGCTGTGTGGAAAGATGCAGACCGGGGCAGTGAGAGAAGGCGAAGCGGGGCCTGCGGTAGAAAGCGGAAAAGCCGGTTTGCCAAAAGACTTGCAGTCGAAGGTGGGTTCTTTCCTGGAGAAACTGAACCGTTATCGTGATCTGGCTGCTTATCTGTCCGTCCATGAGCTGTTGCAGGTGATCCTGCGGGAGACGGATTATCTGCATTATGTGGCCGTGAAGCCGGAGGGAAATAAACGCCGCGCTAACGTGGAAATGCTGTTAGTCAAGGCGGCAGAGTATGAGAAGACCAGTTATTATGGATTATATCAGTTCCTGCGCTATATGGAGCAGTTGGAAAAGTATGAAGTAGATTACGGGGAAGCCGGTATACAGGATGAGAATGCAGATGTAGTGCGGATTATGAGCATCCATAAGAGTAAGGGACTGGAGTTTCCGGTCTGCTTCGTGTCAGGTCTTGCCAAAAGCTTTCAGACTAAGGACAGTACAGCCCGGCTGGTGGTGGATGTGGATGCCGGAATCGGTGTGGATTATGTGAATCCTCAGATGCGTATCCGGGGCAGGAATCTGCGCCGCAATGTGATAGCAGACAAACTGCGGATTGATAATCTGGCGGAAGAGATGCGTATCCTATATGTGGCGATGACCAGAGCTAAGGAGAAGCTGATCCTGACAGGCACTGTGAAATCACCGGAGAAGACGGCGGCATCCCTTGCACAATTACAGAATTATCAGGAACTGCTTTTGCCCTATGATGTGCTGACAGGCAGGAATAGTTTCCTGGAATTGATTTTGGTAGCCCTTGCCAGAAACCGTTGTATGGATGAGTGGTACCAGACCTGTGGACTGGAACCGAATCATACAGGGGTGTATTATGAGAAAGAGATGGGAATACGGGTTACTTTGTCCGGCTGGGAAGAGGCGGTGGAAGAGCAACTGGAACAGACAGTGTACAAGGAGGAAGCCAGAAGGAAACTTCTTTTGTCTGACGCCCGTAAAGATGTTGATACAGAATTAATGACACAAATGTCGGAGAAGTTTTCCTATCAGTATGTTTATGATAATCTGAGAGATCTTTATACTAAGACGACAGTGTCAGAACTGAAAAAGGCCGGTATGCAGGAGGAAACGGACTTTGCTTTCAAATTATATGAGGAGGAGCCGGTGGTGCCTTATCTGCCGCGATTTATTCAGGATGACACCAGTGTCACAGGTTCTATGCGAGGAAGTGCATTTCATAAGGTCATGGAATTATTTGATTTTACGAAATTGACTAAAGAAGTCAGTAATGATAAGCAGGATGTCACAGCCCTGCTAAAAGAGCAACTGGAGCATATGCGTGCAGAGGGAAGGCTTACGGAGGAATATTATGAGGCGGTGTCTGTACCAAAGATTGTTGCTTTTCTGCAAAGCAGCTCCGCTTTTCGTATGGCAGAGGCTGCCAGAGCCGGCCGGCTTTATAAAGAACAGCCTTTTGTATTAGGGCTTCCTGCGAACCGGCTTAAGAGTTCCTTCCCGGAGAGCGAGACCGTATTGATCCAGGGAATCATCGACGTGTTCTTCGAGGAGGAGGACGGCTATGTACTGCTGGATTATAAGACCGATGCGGTACAGAAGGCTGAGGAGCTGATAAAGAGGTATCAGATACAGCTTCAATATTATGCACAGGCGTTGGAGCAGATGTCGGGGTATCATCAGACCGGAGAAGGCAAATCCGTGAAGGAGCAGATCATCTATTCCTTTAAGCTGGGAGAAGAGATTGAACTTTAAGAGAAATTCTCGGATCTTGTGAAATGTTTGGAAAGGGAGAATAAGATGTTAGTTTATTTAATACGACATGGAGAGACAGATCAGAATAAGCAGAGAAAATTGCAGGGACAAAGTGATTATCCCTTAAATGAATATGGCAGAGAGCTGGCAGAGGCTACAAGGGATGGACTGGCAGACGTTGCTTTCGACTGTGCATTTTCTTCGCCGTTGATCAGGGCTTTGGAGACGGCTCAGATTATAATCGGAGACAGAAAGATTCCCCTGATAGAAGATGGCAGGATACAGGAGATCGGTTTCGGAGACTACGAGGGCTTATGCTGTGGCAGGGAGGGATACAATATCCCTGATAAGCATTTCCAGTATTTCTTTGATGCTCCTGACAAATATCGTGTGCCGCGTGGCGGAGAGAGCTTTGAAGAGGTCATAGCAAGAACCGGTAATTTCTGGCGGGAACTGACAGGCAAACCGGAGTACCGGGACAAGACGATTCTGATAGCCACACACGGCTGTGCACTGAAAGCGCTGCTTGCCAATATCAGACCGACTGAAATCAAGGATTTCTGGGGAGAAGGAGTTCATAAGAACTGTGCGGTAACCATAGTGAAAGTGGAAGGCGGTAAAGTGGAAATCCTGGAAGAAGGGAAAATATACTACTAAAAAGGTGAGGGAGGAACAGGCTATGTATTATGTACCGGACGGAACAACTAAATGCGGATATTATGAATGTGAGGACTGCGGAGAACGCTTCCTTTCCCTGCATACAGAGCCGAGCATCACATGTCCGGGCTGTGGTGAGGACTTAGACTGGGAAATAGGTCTGGATGAAGAAATGCCGACTGTAAGAGAAACAGCGAAGCTGATTCAGATTGTGGAAGGAGCAGAGGAAGTAGAGAAGATGGATATGCTTCTCAGTCTTGCGATTACCGGCGGCGACTATGAGTGGATATAAATTAATAACTGTTTGCCGAAGGGAATGGGCGGGGGAAACATAAGTTGTTTTCCCCGCCCTTATTTATGCATTTCTAATTTATGTGGAAAGAAGAAATAGCTTCTGTCAGAAAATAGTAGTCTTCATTATTATATTTCACATACTCTGCAACCAGACCGTTATCATTGGCTGTAGCTGCCTCAGAGGAAGTTAATGACTGATAGAAATCTGTATTCAGCAGATCAATGGAGCTGGTACCGGTCTGGATGATGCGGTTCTCCGGTGTAATAAAGAATACCGAACTGTTTTCTCCAAAATCCATTTGTTTCATTAAATCGATAATTGCCTGTTTGCTGATATCGATAATGAGAACACCCGGATTTGTTTTGCTACCGGACATAATGCTACAGTAAACAGCATAATCATCTTCTGTTGTTTCCAGATGCTTGTCAATGGTGGGATGATAGCTGCCCCAGTAAATGGAAGAGCCGGCAAACATGTCCGCTTCGTCTTCAGAAACCTTCAGTTCCTCAATAAAAGTTGCCTCTGATGTACGGTTATATAAATTAACAGTTGTCACACAGTCACCGTTTCCCGCATGCCGTCTGCAGCCCTGCTATACCCTGAGATACCAACAATGATAACGAAGATAATAGGGATAAGGAAGCCGATAACTAATTGGGCTTTAATCGAAACTCCTGATTTTAAGGTCTTCGGTTTTGTACTTTTCATAGACAGTTTCCCTTTCTGCAGGTGAGCAAGTTTTTATTTCTATGGATTCATTGTATAAAAATGAGAAAGGGAAACAAGTGTCTATATTTTGAAAAAGGTCGATTTTTTTTATTTCAGGCTACTCTTCCGGATAATAATTGTCATAATTGACGATCTCATCAATAAGCTTCGGCAGCTGTTCATCCATCGTCTCATCCGGGAACTGACAGGTACCTACGGCTTTGTGACCGCCACCGCCATATTTGAGCATCAGGCTTCCCACATTGACATGGGAGGTTCTGTTTAATACGCTGTAGCCTACCGCAGCGGAACAGCCTTTTCCGCCTTTGCCGTTTACGATCCAGACGGAGATGTTCTGTTCGGGATACATGCTGTAGATCAGGAAACGGTTACCGGAATAGATAGGGTCGACGCCACGCAGATCGGAGATGATGACATCCTTTTCCACACGGGTGTGAGCATTGACCATTTCGCGGAACTTCTGATCCTGCTCTTTATAGATGGTAATACGTTCCTGTACATCAGGCAGAGCCAGGATTTCTTCCGTGTTCATGGTACGGCAGCATTCCATCAGTTTCTCCATCAACTGATAGTTGGAGATGGTAAAATTACGCCATCTGCCAAGTCCTGTTCTGGGGTCCATCAGGAAACCGACCAGAATCCAGCCTTCGGGATTCTGTATCTCATCGATAGTCAGATTACCGGAGTCTACTTTGTCTACGGCAACCATCATGTCGTCAAAATGCGAGAAGCGCTCTTTGCCACCATAATATTCATAGATAATACGTGCACAGGAGGGGGTAATACGGCTCTCTCCTTTATATTTGCCGGCTAACTGGTTGCGCTCGTGCTCGCTGGAATGGTGGTCAAACCAAAGTCCACAACCTTCCACGAAAGGAACATTAGCCAGTACATCATTTTCTGTAATTTCCACCAGACCATCCTGCAGATCCTTGGGATGGGCGAATTTCCAACTGTCAATCAGCCCGATTTCTTTTAATAAAGCGCCGCAGGCCAGTCCGTCAAAGTCAGAACGGGTTACTAATCTCATGTTTCATTTCTCCTTTAGTAGTATATAGTTAAATTATAGCCAAGAAGGGCGGCTTTTTCAAGAGTGTTTGCGGTTGAATGCCATGTGTGGTATCATAAATAAGCTACAAATCAGTTTGACAACATGCTCAGCAGAAAACTGCTCTGATATGGAGGAGTATCATGAATAAATTATTAAGAAAAAAGAGAATTTCCTCATCCCAGATCATTATGTTTGGTTTTATGGGAGTAATTCTTATAGGGAGCATATTGCTCATGCTTCCGTGTGCAACGAAGGAGGCGGGAGGTGCTTCTTTCCTGGATGCGTTATTTACAGCCACTTCGGCGGTCTGTGTGACAGGTCTTGTCACCCATGATACAGCCACATACTGGACCATGTTCGGCAAGGTGGTGATTTTGTGTCTGATTCAGATCGGAGGACTGGGGGTTATTACAATTGCGATGGTTGTAACCAGACTTTCAGGCCGCAAGATCGGTCTGATGCAGCGGAGTACCATGCAGGAAGCAATTGCAGCACCGCAGATGGGTGGTATAGTCCGGTTGACCACTTTTATTATTAAAATGGTTGCTGCGATAGAGATATTAGGAGCTTTGGCGCTTATGCCCGGAATGATCTCGAGGTTTGATATACTGAAGGGAATCTGGTATGCCATATTCCATTCCGTTTCGGCATTCTGTAATGCCGGCTTTGACCTGATGGGGGTGGAGGAGCAGTATTCTTCCCTGACCTCTTTCTCAGCAGATCCCTGTGTTAATATTGTAATCATGCTTCTTATCATGATAGGTGGTATCGGATTCCTGACCTGGGATGATGTGAAGAGAAATAAGTGGCATGTGCGCAGATACAGGATGCAGAGTAAGGTAATCCTTGTGGTAACAGCCTGTCTGATCCTTTTGCCAGCCATCTATTTTTATTTTTGTGAATTCGGCAGAAGGGCATGGACAGATATGACGGTGCCGGAGAGAATCCTGAGCGCCCTGTTCCAGTCGGTGACAACCCGTACAGCGGGTTTCAATACGGTGGATCTGACTCAGCTTACAGAGTCGGGGCAGATGATCATGATACTGCTTATGCTGGTTGGCGGTTCACCGGGGTCTACGGCAGGCGGTATGAAGACTACCACCCTTGCGGTACTGCTGGCAACCATGCTTGCAGTGTTTAAACGCAGACCCAATGCCCATATATTCGGCAGAAGAATTCCGGATGATACGGCGCACTATGCAGCGACAGTTCTGTTCATGTATCTGATGCTGTTTCTGTCAGGTGGTATTTTTATAGGATATGTAGAAAATATTCCCCTGATTTCCGCCTTATTTGAGGCGGCATCGGCAATTGGTACGGTGGGATTATCCTTGATCGGTACGCCTAATCTGGGAGCAGCCTCCAGGATAGTGCTGATTGTACTGATGTTTCTGGGGCGTGTAGGTGGTATGACGATTGTATATGCGGCGCTTTCCAGAAAGCATCCATATGTTTCGGAACTGCCACAGGAAAAGATTATGGTTGGATAAATGGTATGATATATAGAATCATGGTGAAAAGAAAGGTTTAGTGACAGAGTATGAAATCTATTTTATTAGTAGGCTTAGGACGTTTTGGCAGACATATTGCAGAGAAATTATATGAACTGGATCATCAGGTTATGGCTATTGACAGGAAAGAGGAACGGGTGGATGCGGTTATGCCCTTCGTTACCAATGGGCAGATCGGTGACAGCACGAATGAAGACTTTCTGATGTCTCTTGGCATCGGCAATTTTGATGTCTGCATTGTTGCCATCGGAGATGATTTTCAAAGCTCTCTGGAGACCACTTCCTTGTTAAAAGAGATGGGAGCCAAACTGGTAGTATCCAGAGCGGCAGGAGATGTGCAGGCAAAGTTTCTTCTGAGAAATGGAGCAGATGAAATCGTATATCCGGAGAGACAGCTGGCGAACTGGACGGCAATCCGATACAGCTCCGATCATATCTTTGATTATATCGAACTGGATGAGGAACATGCCATCTTCGAAATTCAGGTGCCAAAGGAGTGGATTGGTAAGACGGTAGGGGAACTGGATATCCGTAAAAAGTACAATATCAATATTATGGCATTGAAACAGGAGGGAAAGCTGGAGCTCTCCATTACGCCGGATACGAGTATTGCAGAGGGACAGACAATGCTGGTGCTTGGCAGAAACAAAGAAGTACAGAAGGTTTTTCATATTTAAAACGAATTATTCATAGATCAAATATTTCAGGTGGCGGGTAAAACATCATTGGAAAGAGAGACGAAGCAAAAGAGAAAGTGGGAGAAATTCCCTTATATGTGGACACTTCTTTTGACGGCAGTATGTATTCTGATGACTGTGGTCATGGCTGTTTATGTCCTGCGGTTCTACCAGAATGGGCTTGGAGAGGAGACAGAGCAGGAAACTTATGACCGGTATTATATTATGATTACGGAAGACAGCAAGTCTTCCATCTGGCAGTCAATCTATCAGGGAGCCTATGAACGTGCGCTGGAGGAAAATGTCTATGTGGACTGGCTGGGGGATAATCTGTTTGAGGAGTACAGTGTGGAGGAATTGCTACAGATTGCCACAGCGTCGGCGGTAGACGGAATTATAGTGACCGCAAATGAAACGGATGAAATGACCCGGCTGATCAATGATGCGGTTGCGAAGGGAATCCCTGTTGTCACACTTTATGGAGATAATACCCAGAGTGCCAGATGCAGTTTTGTAGGGATTGGCAGCTATAATCTTGGACGGGAATATGGAAGACAGGCGTTGGAAATTATTGCTTCAAAGAAAGCGAATAAGCCATACAAAGTGGCGGTGCTTGTCAATGCTTATGAGCAGGATCTGGATCAGAACATTTTATGTTCCGGTATTCAGGAAAGCATTGAGCAGGAACGGAACGACAGTATGGATATTGAATTATCGCTGATTTCCGTGGATGATACGAATGAGTTTTCCGTAGAGGAATCTATCCGGGATATTTTTATGGAGCAGGAAGAGCCTGATATTATGATCTGCCTGAGTGAGCTGACTACAACCTGTGTCTATCAGGCTGTGGTAGATTATAATAAAGTGGGAGAGGTCAATATCATAGGATATTATGATTCTGACACGATCATCAATGCAATTGACAGGAATGTCATTCATTCTACCGTGGCAATCGACACAAAGCAGATGGGTGGATTCTGCATTGATGCGTTGCAGGAATATCATGAGCTTGGTTATACCAGTCAGTATTTTACGGCGGATATCAAATTGATACGCAAAGATAATGTGGCGGAATACATGGAGAAGGGAGAAGAGGACGATGAAACACCGTAAATCGCGAAGTGTCTCCCTGCAGTTTAAAATAAGCAGTATCTATATTGTCACAAATCTGTTGGTTATGACTGTGAATATTATATTGCTGTTGGGAATTAACAGTATTTCCAAGCGTCTGGATATGGTATATCAGGATAATCTGCATCTGAATGCGCTGTCTGATTCGCTGACAGAGGTGCAGGATGATATGACTGCTTACTTAAGTTCCAAAAACAGTGATGCCTTGGAGGAGTTTTACCGGAGCGAACAGGATTACCGGAGCAGAATGGGAGAACTGAATGAACAGATTACAGGCATATCCTTTGATCGGATGGAGCGTAATATCAGGCATATGTCTGAGGAATATCTGGATGAGGTGGGACAGACCATTGAGGCAAAGCGTGGCCGTAACGTGGAAAAATACAGAATACATTATGAAAATGCAACTCAGCTCTATCAATATATCAATACGTATATTTTGAATCTGAATATGGAGAAATTCAGGAGTAATTCGGAACAGTACAGTACTTTGCTGCATAGGTTCCGTCTCTTTGAGGTAATATCACTTATTTCTATTGTGTGCGTTATGGCAAGCAATGTATCCATTATCATCAGCTTTGTGGGAAGCAGTATCAGACCGTTGAAAAAGCTGGCAGGTACCGCCGATGAGGTAGCCAAAGGCAACTTCGATGTGGATCTGCTTCCGGTGGAATCAGAGGATGAAGTAGGAGTGGTTACAGGCGCCTTTAACCAGATGGTTGTCAGTATTGGCAGATATATAGAACAGCTTAGGGAAAGTATGGAAGCGGAGCGTGCACTGAAGGAGAGAGAGCTTCTGATGGAGACGCATTTAAAGGATGCGAGACTTAAATATCTGCAGGCACAGATTAATCCACATTTTCTGTTTAATACACTGAATGCAGGTGCACAGCTTGCGATGATGGAAGGGGCGGACCGCACCTATGATTATGTACAGAAGGTAGCACAGTTCTACCGTTATAATATGAAGAAAAGTGAAGAAACCGTTACGATCAGGGATGAGATAGAGATGGTGGATTCTTATATGTATATTTTAAATGTGAGATTTGCCGGAGATATCCATTATGAGAAGAAGATTGATCCGACACTTTTGTCCGTGGAAATGCCTGGTATGATTCTGCAGCCTATTGTGGAGAACTGTGTCAATCATGGTATCCGCGAGATGGGAAGCAGGGGCAGAATATGCCTGTCTGTCTATCAGGTGGAGAATGTGGTATGCATCAGCGTGAAGGATAACGGTATCGGAATGAGTCAGGAAACCATTGAAAAGGTAATGAACGGAAGCTACAGGGAGGAAGGCATGTCGGCAGGTTCCAACGGAATCGGCATGGATAATGTGATCTCACGTATGAAGCTTTTTACCAAAAATGAAGATGTCATGGCAATCTCCAGCGAAGGAGAGGGCAAGGGAACAGAGGTGTTCCTTTATCTGAGTGACAGAAAAGTACCGGAACAGGAGTAAAACAGGATGTATAAGATTATGTTGGCTGACGATGAAGGCATCGTGATTGATTCATTAAAGTTTATTATAGAGAAAGAATTTGGTGATGAGTGCCAGATAGAATATGCCAAAACGGGCAGAAGCGTGATTGAACTGGCTGAGAATTACAGACCGGACATTGCCATTATGGATATTCAGATGCCGGGCATCAATGGAATTGATGCCATGAAGGAGATTCGTGCCAATAACAAGAATGTAATATTCATTGTAATGTCTGCTTATGACAAATTTGATTATGCCAAGGAGGCCATTAAACTGGGGGTGATGGAATATATCACCAAACCAATGGAAAAAAGTAAGATCATTGCAGCGTTGCAGAAGGCCATGGGAAAGATAGATAAGGAACGGATGAAACGAAGTAATGATCTGTTGATCCGGGAGAAACTGGAGACAGTTGTTCCTATTATCGAAAGTGGCCTGATCTATAACATGCTTTTTCAGGAGCATTTCACAGAAGATATTGATAATTATAAAAATCTTTTGGGAATTACCCAGAATCAGGCATATATGCTGGCAGTGGTGTGCGGTGACGATCAGGAGGGCAGCCATATGACCAATGCCGTAGGCAGCAGCGTGAAGATGCAGCAGCATGACAAGGTAGTCAGAGAGTGTATGAAGGAATATTATCCTAATTGCGTGGTGGGATCGACTATGGGCAATAAGCTTGCAGTGATGATTCCCTATGATGGGGATAAGATGGAATATAATGAAAGAATAGCCATTATAGAAAAATCAAGAGAACTGGTTCGGGTTCTGCGGCGTAAAACCGATATCAGTTTCCGTGTAGGTATCAGCTCGGTCAAGACACTGGAGGAGGCAAGAGATTCCTATAAGGAAGCGCTGAATGCCCTGACAATGACGACAGGAAGTGTTGCCCATGTAGATGATCTTCCGATCGGCTGCCAGTACGAAGCGGATTATCCCATTCATCTGGAAAAGAGGCTGTTTGCCGAGGTAAAGAACGGAGAAACGGATCACGCGATTGCCACGGCAGAGACTTATTTTGATCTGGTTGCTGCCAATTACGCGGATGACTTAATGAATATGCGTTTGAAGGTGTTGGAATTTGCCCTCTTTGCGGAACATCTTGCGTACGAGTCCGGTGGTATGACGTATGAATTTCGTGCAAGGGAAGATTATCTTCCGGCGATTATGGCAATCAGTGATTTGGATACGCTCAAAAAATGGTTCGGGGATAAAATAGGAACAGCCACCCATAATGTGAGCTGTAAAGCCACTGAAAAGTCCATGAGTGTGGTCGAGACAGCAAAGGAATATATACAGAATAATTACAGTAAGGATATTTCTTTGGATGATGTGTCCAGAACAGTCAATATCAGTCCCTATTATTTCAGCAAAATATTTAAAGAAGAAACCGGTGAGGGATTTGTGGAATATCTGACCGGAATCCGTATAGAGAAGGCGAAGGAACTGCTAAATACTACGGAATATTCCATTAAGGAAATCTGTTCCATGGTGGGCTATGCAGACCCCAACTATTTCAGCAGATCTTTTAAGAAGAACGTGGGTGTGACACCGACGGAATATAAGGATGGTAAGCCGTCAGCAGAGAGGGTAGAAGATATATGAAAAGGTTAATAAGCCTGCTTATGGTGCTGATTCTGCTTATGGGAGTGACAGCATGCGGCAGCGTGGAGAAAGAAAATCAGATTAAGGAACAGGAAGAGGAAAAAATACAGATTGGTATGAGCTTTGACTCTTTTGTTATTGAAAGATGGCAGAGAGACCGGGATATTTTCGTTTCCGTGGCAAAAGAGCTGGGTGCAGAGGTTAATGTACAGAATGCCAATGGTGACGTGGAAGAACAGAAGAAGCAGATTGATTATTTCATCCAGAAGGGGATGGACGTGATCGTGATCATCTGTATTGATTCAGATTCCCTTCAGGATTCCGTGAAAAAGGCACAGGATGCAGGAATCAAGATCATTGCTTACGACAGACTGATCGTTGATGCAGATGTTGATCTCTATATATCCTTTGATAATGCCATGGTAGGAACCATGATGGCAGAGGCATTGATCGATGAAGGACTTGCCGGAGGAAAAGTAGTGATGCTGGGCGGCAGTCCGACAGATAACAATGTACCTATGGTGGAGGGGGCATTCCGTAAGGTAATGAAGGATAATCAGGTAACAATACTGGCTTCGACACATGCCGACGGGTGGAAAGCCGAGAAAGCATCCAATTTTATATATGAAAATCCTTTGGTTATTGCAAATACGGATGCTATCATGTGCGGTAATGATGATCTGGCAACCCAGGTGGTGAGGGCCTTAGCAGAGAAAAGGAAGGCAGGATCGATTCTGGTGGTAGGGCAGGATGCGGATCTGGCAGCCTGTCAGCGCATTGTGGAGGGTACCCAGGTCATGACGGTTTATAAGCCTGTGGAGAAACTGGCAGCCAGAGCAGCAGAAGCAAGCGTAGCACTGGCCAAAGGAGAGGAGATACAGGGGGAGGATGTAACAATCATGGCCAATGGGCAGTATCAGATACCTTATATTGGTCTGGAACCCATCCCGGTGAATCGTGACAATATTGACGAGGTCATTATCGGCAGCGGCTTTCATCTGAAGGAGGATGTGTATCTGAATGTTCCGGCCGAGATGCCCCAATAGGATTTTTTTGTGATTACGGTTCCGCATGAAACAAATTTGTGCTAGTACGCCGCCTTTTTGCATAAATCAAAGCTCAAAAATTTGAAGAAAGTCGTAAATTATTCCTAATTCTTTTATGATACATTATATTTGCAAGCAAACGAGAGGTTTGCTTTGCAACAAAATCATTCAATATAAATAAGGGAGGAAAACGAAACATGAAAAAGAAATTATTGAGCATGATTTTGGCAACAACAATGGTTGCAGCTACATTAGTTGGCTGTGGTTCTGGATCTGCTGAGACAGCAGCGCCTGCAGAAGAAGCAGCAACAGAGGAAGCAGCACCTGCAGAAGAAGCAGCACCTGCAGAAGAAGCAGCAACAGAGGAAGCAGCACCTGCTGAGTCCAACGGAACAAAGGTTGGTGTTTCCATGCCGACTAAGGATTTACAGAGATGGAATCAGGACGGCGCAAATATGCAGGCTGAACTGGAAGCAGCAGGCTATGAAGTTGATTTACAGTATGCATCTAACGATGTTCAGACACAGGTTTCCCAGGTTGAGAACATGATCGCCGGCGGCGCTAACGTTCTGGTTATCGCAGCTATCGAAGGTTCTTCCTTAGGTGAAGCTCTTGATATGGCTAAGGCAGCTAATATCCCGGTTATCGCTTATGACCGTCTGCTTATGAACTCTGATGCAGTTTCTTACTATGCAACATTTGATAACTACATGGTAGGTACAAAGCAGGGCGAGTACATTGTAGATGCTCTTGACCTTGACAATGCTGAGGGTCCTTTCAACATGGAGATCACAGCTGGTGATCCTGGCGATAACAATGCAGGCTACTTCTACAACGGTGCTATGGATGTTCTGAATCCTTACATCGAGGCAGGCAAGCTGGTAGTTGTTTCCGGTCAGACATCTTTTGATGAAGTTGCTACACCTACATGGGCAACTGAGACAGCACAGTCCAGAGCAGAGAACATTCTTTCTTCCAACTATGCAGATGGTACACAGATCGATGTATGGCTTTGCTCCAACGACTCTACAGCACTTGGTGTTGAGAACGCTTTAGCAGCTAACTACAACGGTGAGTATCCTATCATCACAGGTCAGGACTGCGATATTGAGAACGTTAAGAACATGATCGCTGGCAAACAGTCCATGTCTATCTTCAAAGATACACGTACTCTTGCATCTCAGGTTGTTAAGATGGTTGGCCAGATCTTAAATGGCGAGACAGTAGATGTTAACGATACAGAGACATATGACAACGGTACAGGCGTTATTCCTTCTTACCTTTGCGAGCCTGTATTTGCAGATGTTAACAACTACAAAGAACTGTTAATTGACTCCGGTTACTACGCTGAGAGCGATTTACAGTAAAAGACGTAAATTTTCTTCGGAGCAGGCTCCTTGAAAATTAACGTCCAAAGAATCTTCGATTCTTCGCAAAGACTAAACAGAATGAACTTAATTTGGGCAGGCGGGTTTTTCCCGCCTGCTAATGCTAAGAGGTATTTTATTAAACATTAAAATGATTGGGAGGGATACAGTTGGCAAAAGTTTTACTGGAAATGAAAAATATTACCAAGACATTCCCTGGCGTTAAAGCACTCGATAATGTGAATTTGAAGGTTGAAGAAGGCGAGATTCATGCGCTTGTCGGTGAGAACGGCGCGGGAAAATCTACCTTAATGAATGTGCTGAGCGGTATTTATCCTTATGGTACATATGAGGGAGATATCGTTTATAATGGTGAAATTTGTAAGTTCAACAAAATTAAAGATTCCGAAGAAAAGGGAATCGTTATTATCCATCAGGAGCTGGCGCTGGTACCCGAAATGTCCATTGGTGAGAATATGTTTCTCGGAAATGAACAGGGTAAGAAAAATGCCATTGACTGGGATAAAACTTATGCAGAAGCAGATAAATATCTGAAGATGGTAGGATTGGCTGAATCTTCTAAGGTACTTGTAAAGGAAATCGGTACAGGTAAACAGCAGCTTGTAGAAATTGCCAAAGCGCTTGCAAAACAGGCGAAGCTTTTAATTCTGGATGAGCCTACCTCTTCTTTGAATGAAACCGATTCCAGAGCCTTGCTTGACTTAATGCTTGAGTTCAAGAAACAGGGCATGACTATGATTATTATCACTCACAAATTAAATGAGGTTGCCTATGTGGCAGATAAAATTACGGTTGTCCGTGATGGTTCTACGATTGAAACACTGGATAAGCATACGACAGAGATTTCTGAAGACAGAATTATCCAGGGTATGGTTGGCCGTGAACTGACAAACCGTTTCCCGAAACGTGAGGGAGTAAAGATTGGCGATATTAACATGGAGGTAGATAACTGGACTGTTTATCATCCTCTGTATCCTGAACGTAAGGTAGTTGACAATGTATCCATTAATGTCCGCAAGGGTGAGGTTGTAGGTATTTACGGACTGATGGGAGCCGGTCGTACTGAACTGGCTATGAGTATTTTTGGACAGTCTTATGGTACCGGAATTACCGGAACTCTGAAGCTGAATGGCAAAGAGATTACGTTGAAGACTCCCAAAGATGCTATTAAAAATAAGCTTGCTTATGTAACAGAAGACAGAAAAGGAAACGGACTGGTTCTGTCAAATCCGATTAAGATTAACACAACTCTGGCAAATCTGGACAGCATCAGTAACCATAAGGTCATTGATAAGGATAAAGAATATCAGGTGGCAGAAGAGTACAGACAGAAGCTGCGTACCAAATGTCCTTCCGTAGAACAGAATGTAGGTAATCTGTCCGGTGGTAACCAGCAGAAGGTACTTCTGGCGAAATGGATGTTTACAGAGCCTGATGTGCTTATCCTGGATGAGCCGACAAGAGGTATCGACGTTGGTGCGAAATATGAGATTTATTGTATCATCAATGATCTTGTGGCAGCGGGTAAATCCGTTATCATGATTTCTTCTGAATTGCCTGAGGTCTTGGGTATGAGTGACAGAATCTACATTATGAATGCCGCTAAGATTGTAGGTGAGCTGCAGGCAGAAGATGCCTCTCAGGAAATCATTATGGCAAATATTCTGAAATCAGGGAAGGGAGAATAAAGATGGAAAAGATGAAGATAACAGATTCTTTAAAGAAGTATACCATGATTATCGCCCTGGTGTTAGTTGTTGCTTTCTTCTACTGGAGCACAGAGGGCAAAATCCTTTATGCACAGAACATTAACAACCTGATTTCCCAGAATGCATATGTGTTTGTGTTGGCAACCGGTATGTTGCTGTGTATTTTGACAGGCGGTAATATCGACTTGTCTGTCGGTTCTGTAGTTTGTTTTGTGGGCGGTATCGGCGCGCTTATCATGGATAAGAAAATGAGCCCATGGCTGGCAGTGATAGTAATGCTGATCGTTGGCCTGTTGGTTGGTATGTTCCAGGGCTTTTGGATTGCTTATATTAAGGTCCCTCCTTTTATTGCAACCCTGGCCGGTATGTACGCTTTCAGAGGATTATCTAACGTTGTATTGCAAGGCTATGCGGTTTCCGTATCCGATACCACTTTCCTAAATGTATTCGGTGGCGGTGCAGACTGCTATGTACCGAATTTTTTCGGTGGTGAGACATTGAATATAACCTGTCTGGCTGCCGGCATCCTGATTACAGCTTTTTACATATTATTAACGATTCGAAATAGAATCAGGAAAAAAACCAAAGGATATGCAACACAACCCTTTGCAGGAGAATTGATCAAAACAGTTCTAATCAGTGCTGCAATCGTATGGCTTTTCTACAAGCTGTCCAATTATAAAGGTATTCCAAGCGCTTTGATCTGGATTGCTTTGGTATTGCTTGTATATGCATATATTACCTCCAAGACGACAATCGGACGGTATCTGTATGCAGTAGGTGGTAACGAGAAGGCAACAAGGCTTTCCGGTGTTAATACCAAGAAAGTTTACTTCTTTGCCTATGCGAACATGGGACTGCTGGCAGGTCTGGCGGGTATCCTGACGATTGCGAGAGCAGCATCTGCACAGCCTACCTATGGTCAGGGCTATGAGATGGATGCAATCGCAGCCTGCTTCATTGGTGGTGCATCTGCTTACGGTGGTGTTGGTTCTGTAGTAGGTATGGTAGTTGGTGCAACATTGATGGGTGTAATCAACCAGGGTATGAGTATCATGGGTATCGAAGCCAATTACCAGAAGGTAGTAAAGGGTATTGTACTTTTGGTTGCGATTATATTTGATGTTATGTCTAAGAAAGAAAAGAAGTAAGGAGGAGGATAAAGATGAAAAATGCTTTAGAAGTATTAAGAAAAAATACAATGATGTTTGTCCTGGTCCTGGTATTTCTCTTCTTTACTCTGATGACTAAAGGACAGATGTTTACGGCGTTGAATTTCAATGCGCTGATTACGCAGAATGCTTATGTATATATTCTGGCAACCGGTATGCTGATGTGTATGCTGACAGGCGGTAATATCGACTTGTCCTGTGGTTCCTTCGTCTGTTTCATTGGTGCCATCGGTGGTATCTGCATGGTAACGAAGGAAATGGGTACCGGAGTTTCCATATTAATCATGCTTCTGGTCGGCGTTATTTATGGTGCGGTTCTGGGATATGTAATTGCATATCTGAATATTCCACCGTGGATTGCTACCCTGGCAGGTTATCTTGCTTTCAGAGGCTGGGGTACCGCACTGTTAAGTGCTAACAGCTCGACGGGAAGTATTGCACCGTTCCCACAGACTTATCTGAAGATTTTCTCAGGTAAGGTTTTTGAGACAGCAATTGGTGTTCTGAATGTACCTTGTCTTGTGGTTGGTGTGATTGCAAGCGTTATCGTGGTCATTATCAATATCATGACCAGAAGGAGCAGAATCAAGAAAGGCTATGAAGTGAGTTCTGTTCTGTCACTTGTTGCCAAAACAGTAATTTCCGTTGCGGTTATTATGCTGTTTTCCTACAAGCTGGCATATGCGGGCGGTATTCCGACAGTGCTGCTTTGGGTAGTGGCAATTGTCCTGATATACCAGTTTATTACCTCCAAGACTACGATTGGACGTTATTTCTATACGATTGGCGGTAATGCGGAAGCAACAAGACTTTCCGGTGTTGATACGAAGAAGATCATGTTTATTGCATACCTGAATATGGCAATCCTGACAGTTATCAGTGCATTTACCGTTATTGCCAGATTCCAGGCGGCAAATTCTACGGCAGGTACCAACTATGAAATGGATGCCATTTCTGCCTGCGTAGTCGGCGGTGTATCTGCTTACGGCGGTTCCGGTTCCGTCTTTGGTATGGTAATCGGTGCAACCCTGATCGGTGTAATCAACTTAGGTATGAGCCTTATGGGTATCGATGCCAACTGGCAGAAGGTCATCAAGGGTGTGGTACTGTTGGCAGCAGTAGTATTTGAAATTCTGAACAACAAAGATAAGACAAAAGAATAACATTAATTTTTTCTAAAATCTATTTGGAAGCGATTGACATATTTTTTGTTTTGTACAAAAATGATTGGTAGCGGTTAGAATTTGTAAAGAGTTCTAACCGCTACCTATTATTTTTTGAAAGGCATGGTTATTGAGATGATTAAGACATTAGCGGCGCATATTAAGGAGTTTAAGAAAGCCTCCATGATTACACCTGTTTTTATGATTCTTGAGGTAATTTTTGAGACGTTAATTCCTTTTCTCATGGCATCCATCATTGATGATGGTGTAGAGGCCGGCAATATGCAGCATATCTACATAGTAGGTGCGCTTATGGTGGCTGCGGCTCTGTGTGGTTTGTTCTGTGGTGTGATGGGAGGTAAATACGGTGCCAGAGCATCCACAGGCTTTGCAAGGAATCTGAGACAGGCAATGTTTGAGAACATACAGACATTTTCTTTTTCCAATCTGGATAAATTCAGTACGGCAGGACTGGTAACCCGTTTGACAACGGATGTTACCAATGTACAGAATGCTTATCAGATGCTTTTACGTATGTGCTTCAGGGCACCGATCAGTATGATTTGTGCTATGGGAATGGCCTTTTTCATCAATGCGGAGCTTGCCAGCGTGTATCTGGTTGCAGTGGCTTTGCTCGCCATTGTTATTTTTTTCCTTATCAGAGGTGCAATGCATTATTTTCAGCAGGCTTTCCCCAAATATGATGAATTGAATGCTTCTGTGCAGGAAAATGTGAGTGCGATCCGTGTGGTAAAGGCTTATGTCAGAGAGGATTATGAGACATCTAAACTGAAAAAAGCCAGTCAGGGGATCTATGATATTTTCTGCAAAGCAGAATCCAGGGTAGTGCTTAATATGCCTGTGATGCAGTTTACGGTATACACCTGCATTATGTTGATCAGCTGGCTGGGGGCGAAACAGATTGTAAACAGCACATTGACGACCGGTGAGCTGATGAGTCTTCTTACATATTGTATGAATATTCTGATGAGCCTGATGATGCTTTCCATGGTATTTGTAATGCTGACCATGAGTGAAGCATCTGCGGAACGTATCTGTGAGGTGTTGAATGAAAAGAGTGATCTGGCAAATCCGGAACATCCGGTCTATGAGGTGCCAAGTGGGGACATTTCTTTTGAACATGTGGAGTTCTCTTATCATGAGGATGGAAGTAAGCCGATCCTTCAGGATATTAATCTGCAGATTAAGGCAGGAGAAACGATTGGTATTATCGGTGGAACAGGAAGTTCCAAGACCAGTCTGGTGAATCTGATCAGCCGTCTGTATGATGTGTCAAAAGGTTCTGTCAAGGTTGGCGGCCGGGATGTGAGAGAATATGATATGGATGCGCTCCGTAATCAGGTTGCGGTAGTCTTACAGAAGAATGTGCTGTTCTCCGGTACGATTCTGGATAATCTCAGATGGGGCGATGCTAATGCCACGGAAGAAGAATGCCGGCGAGTGTGCCGGCTTGCCTGTGCAGATGAGTTTATCGATAAGATGCCGGAAGGATATCATACATATATCGAACAGGGAGGCGCCAACGTGTCCGGTGGACAGAAGCAGCGGCTCTGTATTGCCAGAGCCTTGCTCAAGAAGCCTAAGGTACTGATCTTAGACGACAGTACCAGTGCAGTAGATACCGCTACCGATGCAAAGATCCGTAAGGCTTTTGCCGAGGAGATTCCGGAGACCACGAAGCTGATCATAGCACAGCGTGTATCCAGTGTACAGCATGCAGACCATATTATTGTATTGGAAGACGGGCGTATCAATGGCTATGGTACGCATGAGGAACTGCTTAAGAACAATGAGATTTATAGAGAAGTCTACGAGTCACAGACCGGTGGCAGTGGAGATTTTGATGAAAAGGCAGGTGAAGAATAATGCCGGGTCCGGGAATGAGAGGCAAAATGCCTGCGAATGGTAAGAAAATAGAAAATCCGGGTAAGATTTTTAAGAGACTGATGGGGTATGTGGCAAAGAATTACGCACCGCATCTGATTCTGGTAGCAATCCTGATTTTTGTCAGTGTGCTCGCCAATGTACAGGGGACCATGTTTATCCAGAAATTGATTGATGATTATATTGCGCCGATGCTGACGCAGGAGGTGCCGGATTTTGAACCGCTTGCCATGGCTATTGCCAGGGTAGCCGGTTTCTATGCAATCGGTGTGGCTGCAACCTATGCGTGGAACCGTATTATGGTCAATGTCACTCAGGGAACACTGCAGAATGTGCGTGATGACCTGTTCTCCCATATGGAGACTCTGCCGATTAAATATTTTGATACCCATTCACATGGCGATATCATGTCTACCTATACCAATGATACGGATACTCTCAGACAGATGATCAGCCAGAGTATGCCCCAGGTATTTAACAGTGTCATTACGATTATCAGTGTGCTGATCAGTATGATTGTTCTGAGTGTACCACTTACGGTGGTAACGCTTATTATGGTCGGAGTGATGCTCGTTGTGACCAAGAAGGTAGCAGGCTTAAGCGGGAGGTATTTTCTGCAGCAACAGCAGGATATCGGTAAGGTAAACGGTTTTATCGAAGAAATGATGAACGGGCAGAAGGTCGTTAAAGTATTCTGCCATGAAGAAGAGAATATTGACCGGTTTACAAAGCTAAATGATAATCTCTATCATAGTGCAGACCGTGCCAACTATCTGGTCAATGTAGTAGGTCCGGTAAATATGCAGCTTGGTAATGTGAGTTATGTGGTATGTGCCATTGTGGGCGGTGCGATGGCGTTAACAGGTTTTTCCGGATTGACACTGGGAGCACTTGCCAGTTTTCTGACATTTAATAAGAGCTTTAACCAGCCGATCAACCAGGTGAGCCAGCAGTTCAATGCGATTGTTATGGCTCTTGCGGGAGCAGAACGTATCTTTAAGATGATGGATGAAACACCGGAGACAGATGATGGTTATGTCAGCTTAGTCAATGTCAAGGAAGAAGCCGGGAAGCTTATAGAGACACCGGAGCGTACCGGAAGATGGGCCTGGAGACATGAGCATCAGGCAGATCATACCGTTGATTATGTGGAACTGAAAGGTGACGTGGTATTTGACGGTGTGGACTTCGGCTACAGCGATGACAAGATGGTGCTTCATGATGTGAAGCTCTATGCAGAGCCGGGACAGAAAATTGCTTTCGTAGGTTCCACCGGTGCAGGTAAGACAACAATCACCAACCTGATTAACCGTTTCTATGACATTCAGGATGGTAAGATCCGATATGACGGTATCAATGTAAATAAGATCAAGAAGGCGGATTTAAGAAGATCTTTGGGAATTGTGCTGCAGGATACTCATCTCTTTACCGGAACGGTCATGGAAAATATCAGATACGGCAAACTGGACGCTACGGACGAGGAAGTCATTGCGGCAGCTAAGCTTGCCAATGCAGATGGCTTTATCAGGCATCTGTCGGACGGCTATAACACGATGCTGACGGGAGACGGAGCCAACTTAAGTCAGGGACAAAGGCAGCTGCTTGCTATTGCACGTGCGGCGATTGCGGATCCGCCGGTATTGATTCTGGATGAGGCAACAAGTTCTATTGATACCCGTACAGAGCGTATTGTACAGGATGGTATGGATAAACTGATGAAGGGCAGAACAACTTTTGTCATTGCCCACAGACTTTCCACCGTCAAGAATTCTGATTGTATCATGGTGTTGGAGCAGGGGCGGATTATTGAACGCGGTACACACGAACAACTCTTGGAAGAAAAAGGTAAATATTATCAGTTGTATACCGGAAATGCAATCGCCAACTAGGTGTGTTTTTTGATTTCTGAACAGAGTATTAAACGTATAGCTCATTTCATAATGCGAGATTGATCGAAATTTGAAAGAAACTGTCAAAAGGCAGTTTCTTTTTTGTATAAAAAGTAGTACAATAGTACTAGAAATGGGGTTGCGTATGACACATAAAGAGCGTGCAAATAAATTGTTAAAATTGAATTATCATTGCTCACAGGCTTTGTTCGGGGCATATGCTGATGATCTGGGTATGGATTTGAAGACTACCCTGAAGCTGAGTACATGTTTTGGGACCGGTATGCGTCAGGGTGGTACTTGCGGATGCGTGACGGGAGCCATGATGGTATTGGGATTGGCTTTTGACTTCTATGATCCGCAGGATCAGGAGAAAGAGATTCTCAGTAATAAGAAGACGGATGAATTTATGGAGCTTTTTACACAGCGTATGGGCGGTTATATACGGTGTAAAGATATTCTGGGAGTGGATATTTCCAAGCCGGAAGGTATGGCCAAATTCCGTCAGGATGGGTTGAAACAGAGAATTTGTATTAATGCGCTGTATGCCAGTATTGAAATATTGGATCAAATGCTTCAGGAACAGGGAATTGAGCAGCACAATAATGACTCGGATGTAGTGGCGCTTCTTCGGGAAGAAGAGATGCAGAGCGCTTTTCAGAGAATATATAAGAAAAACAGATTCCGGAAAAGGGCACGGCAGTTGATTCATGAGACAGATAAGGATATCTCTTTTATTCAGTTTGATATTAGAAGGTTCAAGGTTATTAACGATATTTATGGAGAGAAGTTTGGTGATGAGATTCTCGATTTTATTGTTGGGAAGCTTACGGATATCTGTAATGAAAGACAGTATTTTGTGAATCTTCGAAGCGATGTTTTTATGGTAGTAACAGAGCAGACCAAAGAGGATGAAATTGCTGATCTGGTAGAGCGTCTGGCGGTGGAACTGGGCGAATTTAAGCATGTTAAGCTTCAATATACTTTTGGTATCTATACGGTAGAAGACAAGGATATGGAACTGCGGCAGATGGAAGACCGTGCCGGTATGGCGCGGAAGTCTGCCAAAGAAAATGTTATGAATAATATTGTATTCTACAAAGAGCAGTTTAAGGAGCTTCTGTATACAAGAAGGTTCATTGAAGAGAATATGCAGGCTGCCATTACAGAGCACCAGTTTCAGATGTATCTGCAGCCGAAATACAGCATCAGTAATAATAATATTGTAGGAGCGGAAGCACTGGTACGTTGGAAGCATCCTGAGAGAGGAATGATTTATCCAAACGAATTTATTCCGGTTATCGAAGAAAACGGATTTATCCGGAATGTGGATTATTATATATGGGAAGAGGCATGCCGCTTCGTGAAGCGATGCTTTGTGGATGGGATTGAGGCATGTCCTATTTCCGTTAATGTATCCAGAAATCATCTGCATGGAGATGAGTTTATCGATGTGCTGGAAGATTTGATCAGACAGAGTGGGATAGACAAGCAGTATCTGGAACTGGAGATTACGGAGACTGTCAATGATCAGCAGATCAGTGAGATGTCTAACCGGCTGAAGGAGGAAGGCTTTACGTTATTGATGGATGATTTCGGAAGCGGTTATTCTTCCTTGAGCATTCTTCTTGAGACACCTTTTGATGTGATCAAAATAGATAAAAAGTTTATGGATAATATGATGGTGTCTGAGAAGGGCAAGCTGATTCTGGCACAAGTGGTGCTTATGGCAGAAAAACTGGGTCTGGGTCTTCTGGCAGAAGGTGTGGAGACTAAAGAGCAGGTAGATGTACTCCGTAGCATAGGCTGCGATATCGTGCAGGGTTATTATTACGCCAAGCCTATGCCGGCAGAGGAATTTTATGAGCTGTTGAAGAAGGATCGGATGCAGGTGTAATTACAGAAACTTATAAATTTTCTATTTGAAGTTTTCGAATGAATAGAGCAGGATAAAATTGTGAAGTCTCAGTTTATAGGGACTTCACAAATTTTTTAGAAAAAGAATTAGCACTCACTATTGACGAGTGCTAACAACGGTGGTATTGTTATTATAGTCGGTGGTGTTATACAGATAATAGAACAGATAAACAAGCTGGTTCATAAAGTGAATTCGCTTAGCATGATATATGTCAGGAGGTGTATCTTATGAATTTAACGAAATTTACGCAGAAATCCATGCAGGCAGTAGAGGGATGTGAAAAACTGGCCTATGAATACGGCAATCAGGAGATTGAAGAAGAACATCTGTTATTAAGCCTGCTGAGGATTGATGACAGCCTGATTTTGAAACTGATTGAGAAAATGGAGATCCAGAAGGAATATTTTGTTAACCGTGTGGAGCAGGGACTGCAGAAACGTCCGAAAGTGCAGGGGGGTCAGATTTATGTAGGGCAGGATCTGAATAAGGTACTGATTGGCGCAGAGGATGAAGCGAAGGCATTGGGAGACGAATATGTTTCCGTAGAGCATCTTTTCTTAGCAATGCTAAAGCATCCGAATCGGGAAATCAAAGAGATTTTCAGAGAATTCGGCATCACGAGAGAGCGGTTCTTGCAGGCACTTTCTACAGTGCGGGGAAATCAGAGGGTAACGTCCGATAATCCGGAGGCTACCTATGATACACTGGAGAAGTATGGGCAGGATCTGGTGGAGAAAGCAAGAAACCAGAAGCTTGACCCTGTTATCGGCAGAGATAATGAGATTCGAAATGTAATCCGTATTCTTTCACGTAAGACGAAGAATAATCCGGTGCTGATCGGTGAACCCGGTGTTGGCAAAACTGCGGTGGCAGAAGGACTGGCACAGCGTATTGTCCGGGGCGATGTACCGGAAGGCCTGAAGGATAAAAAGATTTTTGCGCTGGATATGGGTGCGCTGGTTGCCGGAGCGAAGTACCGGGGCGAATTTGAGGAGCGTCTGAAAGCTGTATTGGATGATGTGAAGAATAGCGACGGACAGATCATCCTGTTTATTGATGAGCTGCACACGATTGTTGGAGCCGGTAAGACTGATGGAGCGTTGGATGCCGGCAATATGCTGAAGCCTATGCTGGCGAGGGGTGAACTGCACTGTATCGGTGCCACCACATTGGATGAATACCGTCAGTATATTGAGAAAGACCCGGCACTGGAGCGTCGTTTCCAGCCTGTCATGGTAGACGAACCGACGGTGGAAGATACGATATCTATTCTGCGTGGTCTGAAGGAACGCTATGAGGTATATCATGGTGTTAAGATTATGGATAATGCACTGGTCAGTGCAGCTGTATTGTCCAATCGTTATATCTCCGACAGATTTTTGCCGGATAAGGCAATTGATCTGGTAGATGAGGCATGTGCGCTGATTAAAACAGAACTGGATTCCATGCCTACCGAGCTGGATGAACTGCGCCGTAAGGTAATGCAGATGGAGATAGAAGAGACAGCACTTAAGAAGGAAGACGATCACTTAAGTAAGGAACGTCTCGAACATTTGCAGAAAGAACTGGCAGAATTGAAGGAAGAGCTGAAAAACCGCATGGCACAGTGGGAAAATGAAAAAGCCTCTGTGGAGAAGCTTTCTAAGATTCGTGAGGAGATTGACGCGGTAAACAGTCAGATCCAGATAGCCCAGCGGGACGGTGATTATGAGAAAGCTGCGGAATTGAGCTATGGAAAGCTCCCGGCCTTGAAGCAACAACTGGAGATTGAGGAAGAGAGGGTCGGCGGAGAAGACCTGTCACTGGTTCACCAGAGTGTATCAGATGAGGAAATCGCCAAGATTATCTCACGTTGGACGGGTATTCCGGTAGCAAAACTGACGGAAAGTGAGAGAAATAAGACACTGCATC
>JALETS010000068.1 GCA_022781395.1 Lachnospiraceae bacterium
CAACGATCTCCATATGGATGGGTTTCATTAATATACTCATCAGCCATATTAATACCGCCGGTATACCCGATCTTACCGTCTATTACTACAATTTTTCTGTGATCGCTATTGTTTAAGATCAATGACATATACGGAGTCAGTTTGTTAAATGCCTCACACTTGATTCCTTTCTTTTCAAGCATAACATGATAATTCTTTGGCAAAATAAATACACTGCCCACATCATCATAGATGAGCCTTACTTCTACGCCTTCCCCAACTTTGCGCTCCAGAATATCCAGAACCGCATTCCACATTTTACCTTCTCCCAAAATAAAATATTCCAGAAAAATGAAATTCTGCGCCTGTTCCAGATCCTGAAGAAGCTGCTCCCAATAGAGTTCACCTTCCGGGAAATACATTGTAGAAGTATTCTTCCATACAGGAGTATCTGCATAATCACGCAAATACTTACTCTGATTTGCCACAGCCGGATTGAGCTGCTCCAATTCCCCCAGCACCTGCTCGTCCTGTAACAAATTCTTTTTCACAAGTTCATCTGTTCTGTTCATACTGTCTCTGAGCTTTTTGGGGATAAATACATGCCCAAAAGCCAGATACAGCACACCACCCAAAAGAGGGAACATCAGAATCGGCACTATCCATGCCAGCTTTACTGCCGGATTATTCTGTTTCCATATGATATGGATTACAGCTCCGAACGTAATTAATCGAAGTACAAAGGCAATCTCAACATAATAATTGCCCCATCTCAGTATCTCCAAAAAAAAGAAGCCTACTTGCAGTAAAACTATAATTGCTGTAAAAACTGCTCTGTTTAATGCATAATGTAATATTTTTCTCATTTCAAAAAACCATTTATAATCTGTTCTTCTGCTTCCTTCTCTGTTAGTCCCAGGGTCATAAGTTTAATCATCTGCTCGCCTGCAATTTTACCGATTGCCGCCTCATGTATCAAATTGGCATCAATATTATTTGCCGTCAACTCCGGTATAGCGCTGACACTGGCCTGGTCCATGATAATTGCATCACATTCACTGTGCCCCTGACATCTGCTGTTACCGATAATCCGGCTTTTGAATAACTGCCTTGAATTTTCCTTGGCCACAGAACGGGATACCAGATTAACGCTGGAGTCATCTCCCATCATATTCACTGTAAAATCAGTCTCGGCATACTGCTTTCCATGGGTCATGATTTTCTCATTAATTACCAAAGAGGCTCCCTCAGCCACTTCAGCTTTGGTCACTCTCCTGGTAGAATCTATCCCTTTGATCTGTACCGTTTCCATTTCTAAAGAGGCCCCTTCTGCCAGATGAATCTCTGTTGTGGGATTCATGATACGTTCTCCATTACCGTCACCGGAACCATAATGCTTCTCCACATATCTGACCTTGGCATTCTTGTCCACAAAAAATCTGTGAATACCCGAGTGTTCCGAAGTTGCATCTCCACCGTTATGAATCCCGCAGCCGGCAATAATGGTAACATCGCTGTCTGCTCCTACGAAGAAGTCGTTATACACGCTTTCCTTTAAGCCGCTCTGGCTCAATACTACGGGTATGTGTACACTCTCTGATTTCGTTCCCGGCTTAATTCGGATATCAATTCCTGATTTATCTTCCTTACTGATGATATCTATATGAGCCGTTGTATTTCTTCCTGCCATCTGTCCGTTAGCGCGGATATTGTATGCACCTTCCGGTATCTCATGCAGTCCTGCCACCTGCTCCAGCAGGTTCTGTTGTATTGCATCCATCGATGATATCACCTCTGTTCCTATAATTTATCCGTCAAAGTCTTACATGGCTGTCCTGCGCCAAGCAGCGCCGGCATTATCTCTTCTTTCGTGCCAACCTTGCTGATTTCCCCGTCTGCCAGTAAAATAATCTTATCCGCAATATTCAGGATACGTTCCTGATGGGATATGATCAGAATAGAGCCGTTCGTCACTTCATACATTTTCTCAAACACACGGATCAGATTCTGAAAGCTCCACAAATCAATACCCGCCTCCGGTTCATCGAAAATAGACACCTTCGTCTTACGCGCCATAATCATGGCAATCTCAATACGTTTCAATTCTCCACCAGACAGGCTTCCGTTGACTTCCCGATTCACATAATCTCTTGCACAAAGTCCTACTTCCGAAAGCATCTCACATATCTCTGTCATAGTTGCGTCCTTCCCCGCTGCAATTGACAAAAGATCCTTGACCGTAATACCTTTAAATCGGACCGGCTGTTGAAAGGCAAAGCTGATTCCCATATTTGCCCTTTCCGTAATTGATAAATCTGTAATATCCACCCCATCTAACAGGATTTGTCCGGAGGTAGGCCGAATAATACCGGCAATAATCTTGGCCAGCGTCGATTTACCACTGCCGTTCGGACCCGTTACCGCTACAAAACGTTCTTCTATTTTAACACTG
>JALETS010000070.1 GCA_022781395.1 Lachnospiraceae bacterium
ACGGACTGACATGGCCGTTGTTCTACACCGGTGTATTCTACCTGTTATTTGTCGGTATTCTAACACTTTTGTTTAATTATATAGAGCGTAAGCTGGATTACTTTAAGTAGGAGGGAACGGAAATGGCAATTTTGGAAGTAAGAAATATAGAGAAACATTTTGGTTCCACACAGGTGCTTAAGGATGTCAGCTTTTCTCTGGAGGAAGGGAACGCCTTAGCCATTATCGGTTCTTCCGGTTCCGGTAAGACAACCCTGTTGCGCTGCTTGAATTTCCTGGAAACACCGAATCAGGGTTCTATCATTGTCAAAGGAGAGACATTGTTTGATGCTTCTCTGCCAACGAAGCAGCGGGAGCAGGATTTGAGAAAGAAGCGGTTGCATTTCGGCATGGTATTCCAGTCCTTTAACCTGTTTCCACAGTATACGGCATTGGAGAATGTTACATTATCCGCGCAGCTTCTGGCGAAGGAAAGAGAAGATTATAAACAGAATAAGAAAGAGATTCTGACAGAGATTGAACAGAAGGGCAAAGCACTGTTAGATCAAATGGGCCTGGCAGACCGGATGACCCATTATCCGCATCAGTTGTCAGGCGGACAGCAGCAGCGTGTGGCAATCGCCAGGGCACTGGCATTAAGTCCGGATATTCTTTGTTTCGATGAACCGACTTCTGCGCTGGACCCCGAACTGACCGGAGAGGTGCTGAAGGTAATCAGAGGCCTGGCAGAGCAGAAAACAACAATGATCATTGTAACGCATGAGATGGCCTTTGCGCGGGATGTGGCAGACCAGATCATCTTTATGGATGACGGTCTCATTGTAGAGCAGGGAGATCCGAAGCAGGTTATTGATAATCCGAAAGAAGAGAGAACAAAACAGTTTTTAACAAGGTATACCGAAGGGTAGTATGCAAATACTACTCTTTTTTATTGAAAGTAGTATAGCTTTTCGCCTCGATTCCTGCTATCTTTTTCTCAAGCAACAAGAAATTGCAAAAAGAAAGTGAGGTAACGTATTATGATCATGGAAGTTGTAAGCATTGTAGTTGGTTTGATATTTATGGCAGTCGGATGTGCGCAGGATGGGGGCTTTATGTCTGTAATCGCTAAAGTTATTGATATTCCCACATTACTCCTTATTCTGGTGTTGTCAGTACCTGTTCTATTTAAGAATGGACTGGGTAAGGACTTTTTAAGAGCCTTCAAATTATTAAAGAAAGATTATACATGCCGACTGAGCGAACTTCGCCGCACGCTGGATGCGGTAGAGTTGATGCAGAAGCAGGTAATCTATGCTGGCTTATTTACAGGTATTTTCTCATGCCTATATCTGCTGAGTGTTTTATCTGAGCCGGAACAGCTTGGACCGTATTTAGCCATAACATTGCTGTCAGGATTCTATGCAGTGGTTATTGAGATGCTCTTATTACCGTTGCAGATAGAAGTTAAGAGACGTATTATTGATTACATAGAAGAAGAGTAAAGTGAAAGAGGCAAGGTTGTAATATGCAGAAATTGAATTTTGCTTCCTTAACCGGTTTTGTGCTGTGCTTTATAACGGTTTTGTTTGGTATTGCATCTAATGGCGGAATCGGAACCATTAAGAATTTCATTCATTTTCCTTCTTTGCTTGTAACATTGGGAGGCTCTGTTTTTGCAGTACTGATTACAGCTGATTCCTTTGGGGATTTTATTGATGGATTCCGTAGCTTTTTATATGCCTTTAGAAAACCGCATTTAGATCCGGAGGATATATCTGAACAGGTACTCTCCATGTCAGACATCGCACGTAGGGAAGGGTTGTTAGCTTTAGAAGAGAGTGTTTCGCAGGAACAGGACGAATTTATGTGTAAGGGCATCCGGCTGGTGGTGGATGGCTCAGACCCTGAACTGGTAAAGGATATCATGGAAACGGAACTGTATCATAAGGAAGAACGGGACAGCAGGAGAGTACGCTTCTGGCAGGACATGGGTGCAAGCGCACCGGCCTGGGGTATGGTTGGCACACTGCTCGGACTGATCAATATGATGATCTCTATGGGCACAGATGCAAGCTCAATTGGTGCAGGCATGGCGCTTGCATTGATTACAACCTTATATGGTTCTGTGATTGCCAACTGGGTCTGCATTCCGATTGCAAGAAAACTGGAGAAAAACAGTGAACAGGATAGTATTGCCATGGAGGTAACGATTGAAGGCGTTTTGTCCATACAGGCCGGAGAGAATCCAAGAGTAATTAGAGAAAAGCTGAGATCAATACTGGAGACGGAAGAAGAGAAAGAGTGAAGCCGGATAGCTGTTCATTTACGGTTTAAGAGAAAGGCATGGTTATTTCTATGAAAAAACGAATGCTTAAAATAGTGTTAGGATTTAGCTATGTAATACTGGTAACGATGCTGCTTCTGATACAGGTGAGGGCAACGGCCGATGCTGCACAGAGGTGGATTGCCTGCGGAGAAATACTGCTTCTGGGGATACCGCTCGTCGTAGTATTCATTCTCTACATGCGTGTGACCCAACAAGTGGAGAAACGGAATCCGGTTCAAAAGGTGTCCGAGGCAGAACCTCTTAGTTATGAGCAGCAATATGCTCATTTCCTGGAAGTTGTACAAAGCATAGATGAGAAATTGTCGGAACGTGAACTGGAAGTGGCATGGCTTCTCTATCGCGGCTACACCAACAGGCAGATCGGAGAAGAATTATATATAGCAGAGACTACGGTTAAGAAGCATGTGTCCCATATCTATGAGAAATTAAATGTCGGAAGTCGAAAAGAATTTAAAGTCATGATTCAGAAAGAGGATACCGTGTAATCAGAAGCCGGAAAATTCTAGTCAATAATTTCCTGCTCCCGAAACAGTGCATTGACGACAATCTCATACTCCGGGATGCGGTTTGCTTTACGGATTTTTTTCAGATACTTCTCTGAATTGGTAAAGCATTGACTCATATATGTCCAGAGATCTTTCATCTTAAACAGGACAGGAAGATCTCCGGGCATTATTTTTCTATATTCTTCTAAAATTTCATTATGAAAATCAAGTAAATGTTGTTTTCTATCCGGAAGTGGACTACCGGTTAGTTTTCCCGATAATCCGGGATTTCGGATAATGCCTCTTCCGATCATTATGGCATCAACGCAATGGCAGCCTGAATCTGCCAGTTCGGATAATAAAAGAGCCTGACTGTTAATGGATGTGATGTCCCCATTGTAGCATATAGGGATAGCATTACCACACGGAGTCTCCGGGCAGGAGAGTATGGAGACCGCATGGGCATAGGCCTCAGGATGAGTTTTCCCACTATAAAACTCCTGCTGCAGACGGGTGTGGATGATAAGCTCTTCAATGGGGTATTTGGAATAAATATCCATCAGGACATCCCATTCTTCTAATTGGGAGATGCCGATCCTTGTCTTAATGGAAATTTTCAGAGGACATTTCTCATAAATTTCATAGAGAAAAGCATCCAGTTCCTTCGGAACACTTAAGAAGCCGGAACCGCGTTTTTTGGCTGTAACGGTGCCGGAAGGACAGCCCAGATTGAGATTTACGGTCTGATATCCGTAAGAAGCAAGCCTTTCTGCAATAGACAGAAAATCCTCCACTTTATTAGTCAATATCTGTGGAACCAGATTGATTCCTTTGTTATGCTCCGGTAAAATATCCCTCACTTCTCTGGAACTCATTTTCTTATTGGCGATAAAGGGCGTAAAGTACTTATCAATCTGACCGAAATAATGCGCATAAGCGTTGCGATATATATAGGTTGTGATGCCTTCCATGGGAGCCAGATAGTATTTCATTATGACTGTTCCTCTGCAAACAGATTGTCTCTTGTAATATTCTTAAGCCATTTTTTGCTCAGATAGTGTTTGATGACCCAGGGCCATTTAACGAATTCATCGGTACATAGCAGGAAATAGACTACCAGTACCGGCAGCTTCAGGACAAACGCAGCGATGAAGCCCAAAGGCACTGCATAGCACCACATATCCACAGTATCACAGATCAGACCGAAACGGCTGTCGCCGCCTGCACGGAACACACCGGCGATCAGAGTTGTATTGACAGCGGCTCCCATCACATAGTAGCTGTTGATGTAAAGCATATATTTCAGATAGTGCATGGCAGTATCACTCAGGTCGGCAAAGTGCAGCACGAAGGGAGTTGCAGCCAATATCAGAACACCGCCGATGGCACCTGTTATGATCGTAAGCCTAAGGATCTTGGAAGCATAAACTTTAGCGCGTTCCATATCGTTTTCACCCATAACATTTCCAAGCAGGATTCCGCCGGCACTTGCCGTTCCGAAGCATAGTACGGTGCCGAAGTTCCGCACTACAGTTACGAGAGAATTGGCAGCCACCGCATCTGTACCCAGATGCCCCAGAATAACTGAGTACATCGAGAAGGCCACACTCCAGGACACATCATTGCCCAGAGCTGGCAGGGAAAGCTTTAGAAAATCCTTGAACAGTGTTTTGTTACGGATAAACATATAGGAAAGCTTTAATTTCAAATCCTTGCTGAATAGTGATACCAGGATACAGCCGATCAGCTCTACTACACGGGAGGTAGCGGTTGCTATGGCAACACCGGTGGCACCCAGCTTCGGAGCACCGAACAATCCGAAGATAAACACGGCATTCAGTAAAATATTCAGTGAAAAAGCCAGTACATTCAGTACCAT
>JALETS010000100.1 GCA_022781395.1 Lachnospiraceae bacterium
GCAATAAATGCATCAAAAAACGCAATTTTAATGAAAAATTACATTTTTTGAATAATGCTCAACTCAGTAGAGATATATATAATATAACTATCAGCTGATACAAAAAATCAACATAGGAGGAAAAAGCCGATGGATATATCTTATACTGAAACACTATCGCAAGTTATAACAGATCGATTGCTCAGCAATTGGGATCGCTGTGACAAACTTGGATCAGGTAAAGAATATGATGAGCTTACCGATGAATGCGGAAAACTTCATTATATTGTTAACGAGCTTGGTATACATTTACCTGACGATGTTAGAGCTCGTTTCTAATTAACCAAATGCATGCATAAACTTATGGAGCTCCATATTTTATAACAATGTAAACCAATTATATGGAGGAAAATAATATGAATATTACTGAATTAACATTAAATGCAAACCAGATCTGCGGAAATGCAGATGGCACAGCAATAGCACTTGCAATAGCACCGGGATACAAGTACGAGGATGGTAAGCGTACTGATGAGATTACTCATATGAAGGTTAATACAGTCTTCGTAGATAACTCGTTTGAGAAGATGAATGTTAAGGTCGCAGATCTTAAACCGATTCTTACTCAGGAAATCATTGAAACCGCAGGCGGTAAGAAAAAGGTTAAGTTTAAGAACTTGACTGGCAGAATCTATCGTACTGGTAATGGTGATTATGCGATCTCTGCTTCAGCAGATGCTATTGAGGTGTTGCAGTAATGTGGAGAAGAGTGTTTGAACTTATCGTAGTTCCGGTTAAATGGTTTTGGTCAAGATATAGTGAGTGTAAGGAAAAAAAGCAATGGGGCAAGGCAATATCGGTGCTAATCCTTTCGCTAATAGGAATGGCATTCAGTTTGTTCCTTGTTGCATTCGGAATAAGCAAATTAGTGGAGCTGCTTATCGTAACTGTAAACAAGTATCCGGCTATTATAGCAGGAGTTGCCGGCATAGTGTGGCTGTATGTATATGTAAAACATAGCACAGAAAATACGTCAAACACTAATGATGTAAATAGGCAGATTAAAGAAAGGAATCTTGCTAAACTGCGTGAGCAAGCTATACAAGGGTACCCTACTATGCTTAATGTTGTATATCAAACTATAAGAGCTGAGGTTGAAAATATAGGTGGCAACATACCCACATTTCCTGCTGAAGTGGAAATGCCGGAAGCACATTATGTTATTAAAGATGGTGTCGTTTTATATCAGTTCAAGCTAGACAAGAAGGATGTCAAAACAATATGCGATGATACTATGCTTAAAGAGTATTGTAATACATTGCAGTACAGAGTAAGAACAAAACTTCATAATGGAGAATTTCCATCAGTACAGATCGTTGATTTTCGTGATCAGTACGGTAATGGAATGGATGGAATAGTTGTGGATCATCTGGATGACTTTGGCAGATACTATGTTATCTATGCAGTATATGCGTCCCCTGCATATTCGGAGTATCGAAGATTGATATTACAGAATGCCATGTCGAGAACAGAGCAGTCTTCAGTAATTACGGAAGATTGGAATTCATAATGATATGAAATGGGGCTATGAGGACGGAGCCGATGGGAAACCATTGGCTCCATTCTTCTTAAAGGAAGATAGTCATTGTCATGCACTTATTTCTGGCGGATCAGGATCAGGAAAAAGCTACGCGCTCTTGTTTTTAATGGGTATGCTGATAAAGAGCTGCCCGGAAATAGATATATATTTATGCGATTTCAAAAATTCGGAAGATTTTGAATTTTTGAATGGGTATCCTCATTATTATCCGGGAGATAGCGCCTATGCAGGAGTAATGGAGTATTATCAAAGCTTTTGTGATACGCGTAAAAACAGAATAAATAGTAGAAGAAAGTTGTTGATATTCGATGAATATCCGGCATTTATAAATTATTTGAATACCATCGACAAAAGGGATAAGACAAAAAAGGCAACAGATGTATTGAGTAGTATTTCTGAAATTCTGATGTTGGGAAGAGGTATAAAATATGGCGTCTGGATCATTACACAACGCCCTGACGCATCGTTATTTAGCAACGGAGCGCGAGATAATTTTATGGTTGTTGTAGGTCTGGGAAGAATGTCGAAAGAGCAAAAGACAATGATATTTACCGGAGAAGAGTTGCCAGATAGAATATTTGGACGCGGTGAAGGGATGCTATTGGCAGATGGTTATCCTATAAAACAAATTAAGTATCCATGTATAAGAAATATATACGAATGGAAGCAACACATAAAACTAGAGTTAATGAAACATAGGTGCGAGGGGTAGACTCGCCGAAGGCGGAGTATATCCCCTCGCTGTCCAAGGGTAAGTATTACCCTTGGACACATATGTAGCATGTAGCAGAAATGGAGGTGCAATGTTGACTGATATACAAGGAAGAAAGTGGCAGTTGACAATAAATAATCCTACAAAGAAAGGATATACGCATGAACATATTAAGATGGAATTAGCATCGTTTAAGTCTCTGCAATATTATTGTATGAGTGATGAGATTGCCAGTTCGCATCATACGCATGTATATGTTCTTTTTAACTCTCCGGTTAGATTTACAACTATAAAAAATCATTTTAGAGAAGCACATATAGAAAAAGCATATGGTACAAGTATTCAAAATCAGGAATATGTATATAAAGAAGGAAAATGGGTAAATGATAAGAAGAAAGAAACTAACTTAACAGATACACATGAAGAGTGGGGAGAAATTCCTCAAGAGAGACAAGGTGCAAGAAATGATTGTGCCGAATTATATGAGATGATTACTGAGGGAAAGAGCAATTATGAAATTTTAGAAGAGAATCCTGATTTTATTAAGCAAATAGAAAGAATAGACAGAGTAAGGCAAATTGTTCAAGAAGAAAAATTCAAAGAAGTATTTAGAAAAATGGAGGTTGAATACATTTTTGGAGAGACTGGTGCAGGAAAGACCAGAGGAATAATGGAACAGTATGGATATTCAAATGTATTCCGTATTACAAATTACAAAAATCCTTTTGATCAATATAAGGGACAAGATGTAATAGTGTTTGAGGAATTCCATAGTTCATTGCCAATAAGCCAAATGTTACTTTATTTAGATGGATATCCGGTTATGCTTCCATGTAGATATGCTGACAAAGTGGCATGCTATACAAAAGTATATCTATTGTCGAATGTAGATATACGGAAGCAATATACAGATATTCAGGAACAGTATCCAGAAACATGGAAAGCATTTTTGCGTAGAATACAGACAGTTTCTGTATATAAGGATAGCGAAGTTACAAAGCATAGGTGCCAAGAATATACAGAGTTTATGCTTGTTGAGGATACTTCAGACTTGCCGTTTGATTGATGGAGGAACAAACATGGAAGAAATAAAGATCGAAAATAAGCCAATGTTGACCATAGAAGAAGCTGCAAAATTATATAGTATTGGGGAACATAAGTTGAGAGAACTTACTGATCCGGATACATGCAGATTTGTTTTGTATGTAGGGCGAAAGAGGCTTATTAAGCGAAAACAATTCGACGAGTACCTGAATCGAACTTTTTCGATATAGGGTGTTTTTTGGAAAGCTGACATGTTATAATCCTAACAAGTCAGCTTTCTGTCATTTGCTTGAAAGGAGATAATAATATGACAGAAAGAAGAAAAGACTCAAAAGGACGAGTTCTTAAAGAGAATGAAACACAGAGACCAGATGGTACATATAGCTATCGTTGGAGAACATCTGATGGAAAGCGACATGCTGTATATGGTAAAACGCTTGATGAGCTTAGGGAAAAAGAAGCTGTTGTAATTAAGGATAAGAGCGATGGTATTCGTGCAGAAGCGAAAAGTGTTACTGTTAATGATATTTTTGAAATGTGGAAAAATCTAAAAAAGGGATTAAAGGAAAACACA
>JALETS010000141.1 GCA_022781395.1 Lachnospiraceae bacterium
AGTATCCGAAAGAAAAAATAAAAGAGATCACATCAGTGGATGAGAAGAGTACGACTGCGGAAAGCAGCCAGATACAGATTGCATACTGGCTGAAGCGACAGTACGGTTCCACGATGATCACAGCTTTAAAGACGGTTCTGCCTGTAAAACAGAAGTTTAAGATGCCGGAGAAAAAGAAGGTTACAGCGCTGATTGACATCCAGGAGCTTCCTGCAGTGATTGAGGAATGTGAGCGGAAGCATCAGACGGCTAAAGTCAGAGTTTTGCAGGCCCTTACTGAGAATGATGTGTTGCCCTATGAACTGATCAGGCAGAAGTTGAACGTGTCGGCGGCGACTCTGCAGACACTGGAGAAACAGGGATATTTACGGATTGATTCGGAAGCCTATTACCGTAACCCGGTAAGACATGTAAAGACCGGGGATAAGAGGGTTACCTTAAGCGAAATGCAACAGCATATTATAGAGGATGTGATACAGGAGTACCGGGCTGGAAATCCGGGAACTTATCTGGTGCATGGTGTTACCGGGAGCGGCAAGACGGAAGTGTACCTTGGAATCATCGAGCAGATGATCTCCATGGGAAAACAGGCTATCGTACTGATTCCGGAGATCGCACTGACTTATCAGACGCTGCTCAGATTCTATCAGAGATTCGGAGATCGTGTATCGGTGATGAATTCCACTCTTTCCATGGGCGAGAAATACGATCAGATCGAGAGGGCTAAGAATGGGCTGATTGATGTGATCATCGGTCCGCGCTCGGCACTGTTTACGCCTTTTCCAAATCTGGGAGTTATTATTGTGGATGAAGAGCATGAGAACAGCTATAAGAGTGAGTCCATGCCTAAGTATCATGCCAGAGAGACGGCGATACAGATAGCTTCCATGCATGGCGCCGGTGTGGTACTTGGATCGGCAACCCCTTCTATGGAAGCTTATTACAGGGCGAAGCATGGGGAATATAAATTATATAAGATGACAGGGCGTCAGGGAGGAAGCAGTCTTCCGGGCGTATATACGATAGATTTGCGGGAAGAATTAAAGCAGGGAAACCGTTCTGTTTTTAGTCGCAAGCTACAGGAACTGATGAAAGAAAGACTGCAGAAGAAGGAGCAGACGATTCTGTTTTTAAACCGCAGGGGATATGCGGGATTTATTTCCTGCAGGGCCTGTGGGCATGTGATGAAATGCCCTCATTGTGATGTTTCTCTTTCCGAACACCGGAATGGTATGTTAGTATGTCATTATTGTGGTTATGAGGAAGTTAAGAAATCGAAATGTCCTGTATGCGGTTCCAAATATCTGATGGGATTTAAGGCCGGTACCGAGCAGATTGAGGAAGCAATCCATAAAGAGTTCCCGGAAGCAAGGGTTCTACGCATGGATGCCGATACGACCAGAACCAAGGAGAGCTATGAGAAGATTCTGTCTGCGTTTGCGGATGAAAGAGCGGATATTCTGGTGGGAACCCAGATGATTGTGAAGGGACATGATTTTCCTAATGTGACGCTGGTGGGTGTGTTGGCAGCAGATTTATCCTTGAATCAGAACGATTACCGTGCCGGAGAAAGAACTTTCCAGTTGTTAACACAGGCAGCGGGTCGTGCCGGAAGAGGAAATAAACCGGGAGAAGTGGTAATCCAGACCTATCAGCCGGAGCATTATAGCATCGTTCATGCAGCCAGACAGGATTACGAGGGCTTCTATGAAGAAGAAATGGCATACCGTGAGTTTATGCAGTATCCGCCCGTGGCACATCTGCTGGCGGTTCTGATTACGTCAGGAGAGCAGGAAGCAGGTGCCTTATTATGCGCGAAAATGACTGAATTGGTCAAGGGAACGACAGATCCGGACAATAGTGTGACTGTAGTATATGGAGAGCATGAGGCGGAGAAACAACCATGGAGCGGAATACAGGTCATCGGGCCTGCGGAAGCTACGATTGGTAAAATTAACGATTTATACCGGCATGTATTCTATGTAAGGCATGCCGATTATCAGATTCTGGTGGAAGTAAAGGACCGGCTGGAGCAATTCTGCAAAGAACAGGAATTAAAGAATCAGACAGTGCAATATGATTTTGATCCGATGAATACATATTAAGAAACAGGAAGAGAGGATAAAAGAATGGCAATCAGAAAAATCAGAGAAATGGGAGATCCGGTTTTAACAAAGCGTTGTAAGGAAGTGATGGAGATCACGCCCAGAATTCAGGAACTGATCGATGACATGTTTGAGACACTTTATGAGGCTAACGGGGTAGGACTTGCCGCACCTCAGGTAGGTATCTTAAAGAGAATAGTGGTAATAGATGTGACCGGAGAAGATCCGATTCTTATGATCAATCCCAAGATTATAGAGACCAGTGGGGAACAGGAAGGCTATGAGGGATGCCTAAGTGTGCCGGGCAAGAGCGGTAATGTGACCAGACCTAATTACGTGAAAGCTGTAGCATATGATGAGAATATGGAGCCTTTTGAAATAGAAGGAACAGAGCTTCTGGCCAGAGCGATCTGCCATGAATTAGATCATTTGGATGGGCACCTTTATGTGGAAAAGGTGGAGGGGCCGCTTGTGAATACAGAAGATCTGCGGGACGAAGAGTAGTGTGAAAAATCCATATATGGTAGATTTTTCACACGAACTTGTTCGTGTTACGCAATCATTTGCGCCTGCGGCCCAAAGTTTGCAGGTTTAGTAAGGCCGGAGTTATTGATTTGCAGGCTGAGAGAAAGACGAGGATTAGTATGAAGATTGTATTTATGGGAACGCCTGATTTTGCAGTAGGTGCATTGCAGGCGATCATAGAAGCAGGCCATCAGGTTGTGGCAGTTGTGACCCAGCCTGACAAGCCTAAGGGAAGAGGAAAAGAAATGCAGATGACACCGGTTAAGGTCTGCGCAATTACGCATGGGATTCCGGTGTTTCAGCCAGTGAAGGTAAAGACGCCGGAGGCTGTGGAAGTGCTGCGGGGGTATGGTGCCGATATTTTTGTGGTGGCAGCTTTCGGACAGATTCTTTCTGAGGAGATATTGAATTTACCCAAGTATGGCTGTGTTAATATTCATGCTTCCCTACTGCCAAGGTACAGAGGAGCAGGACCGATTCAGTGGGCAATTATAGATGGAGAGAAGAGGAGCGGTGTTACCATCATGCAGATGGATAAAGGGCTGGACACCGGAGATATGCTTTTTAAAGCAGAAGTGGAGATCAGCGATGATGAAACCGGAGATAGTCTTCATGATAAACTGGCAGAAGCGGGAGCAAGGCTGATTGTGGAAGCGCTTCCGAAGATTGAGGCAGGAGATGTGACACCGGTTAAGCAGAACGATGAGGAGTCCTGCTATGCTAAGATGCTGCAGAAATCCATGGGCAGGATTGACTGGCAGCAGAGTGCGGATAAGCTGGACTGCCTGATCAGAGGATTGATTTCCTGGCCGGGGGCCTATACCACTTACCATGGGAAGAATCTGAAGATCTGGGAAGAAAAAGCAGTAGATGCAAAAGAAGCCGCTATTCAGCTGACAGATGCGACACCGGGTACGATTGTGGGTGTAGAGAAGGATGCGGTCTACGTGCAGACCGGTGACGGTGTGTTGAAAATCCTTTCCTTACAGTTGGAAGGGAAGAAGCGCATGGCCGTCAGAGATTTTCTCTTAGGCTGTCAGATGAAAGCAGGAGAGCAGTTAGGACAGGAATAAATGAGCGGCTGGGCGCTCGGAAGTGAGGTTTGGAATGGGACATTATGGATTTTACGGATTCTATTTTGATCCGACATATTGGTTGGTACTAATCGGTGCGATTTTATGCCTGTATGCACAGGCAAAGGTCAGTTCTGCATACAGCAAATATTCTAAAGTCAGAAGCAGAAGCGGGATGACAGGAGCACAGGCAGCACAGCGGATTCTGGATTTATCGGGTATCTATGATGTGCGTATTGAACGCATAGGCGGAAGTCTGACAGACCATTATGATCCGGCGAACAAAGTACTTCGCCTTTCGGACTCGGTATATGGTTCTGCATCCATTGCAGCTATCGGTGTGGCAGCCCATGAATGTGGTCATGCAGTGCAACATCAGCAGGGTTATGCGCCACTTAAGATCAGATCGGCTCTGGTGCCGGCCGCCAATATCGGTTCCAAAGCAGGTATTCCGATCATTATTCTCGGAGCGCTTCTTGGAATGAATCAGGTGTTGATCCAGATTGGTATCTGGGTATTCGCTCTGGCAGTCCTTTTTCAGGTGGTAACCCTTCCTGTGGAATTTAATGCATCGGGCCGTGCCCTTGCGATGCTTGGTGATTACGGAATGCTGGCACAGGATGAAGTGGGAGGATGCCGTAAGGTACTAAAGGCAGCGGCCCTTACCTATGTGGCAGCTGCAGCATCTGCTATTTTGCAGCTTTTAAGACTGGTTCTTCTGTTCGGAAGAAGAAATGATGATTAACAGTTTCCATGGAAAAAATTCAAAATGGCAGAGGACGGGACCGTATGAATAGCAGGGAATTGATTCTGGATATCTTACTGGAATTATCCAAAGAAAGTGAATACAGTAATGTTCTGATAGCTGCTGTGTTGGAAAAATATGATTATCTGGACGGCAGAGAAAAAGCTTTTATCAAAAGAGTCACTGAGGGAACTATTGAGAGAAGAATCCAGATTGATTATGTACTGGATCAGTTTTCCAAGGTGCCTGTCAGAAAGATGAAGCCATTGATCAGAGAATTGCTCAGGATGAGTGTTTATCAGATCCTGTTTATGGAGCATATTCCTGATGCGGCAGTCTGTAATGAGGCGGTAAAGCTGGCAAGAAAGAGAAAGTTTCAGACATTGCAGGGCTATGTGAATGGTGTGCTTCGCAATATTGCCAGAAACAAGCCGGACATCACATATCCTGACAGACAGAGTGAAAGAACAAAATATCTGTCGGTATACTATTCCATGCCTTTATGGCTTGTAGAGCATTTCAGCACTGCTTACGGAGAAGAGGCCTGTGAGAAAATACTGAAGGCCTATCTGCAAAGACAGCCGGTCAGTATCAGGCTGGATGAAAGAATGAGCCGTCAGGAGCAGGAAGAAATGCTTTCCTTATGGGAGCAAAAAGGGGTAGAAACGCTCAGACATCCTTATCTGCCTTATGCTGTGACTGTAGAAAAGTCAGAGGGTATCCGGAACCTGCAGGGTTATGAAGAGGGCAGGTTCGCGGTACAGGATGTAAGCTCCATGCTGGTGGTGGAGGCAGCCGGAATCAGAGAAGGAGATACAGTCATTGATGTGTGTGCGGCACCCGGTGGCAAGGCACTTCATGCAGCAACGAAGCTGCATGGCACAGGGCAGGTAATTGCCTGTGATGTGACGGAATATAAGACTGATAAAATAGAAGAGAACAGGCAGCGGCTTAAACTTTCCAATGTAGCAGTAAGAACGCTGGATGCAAGAGTGCAGGAGCCGGGTTTTGTCGGGCTGGCGGATGTATTGATTGCCGATGTTCCCTGTTCAGGGCTTGGAGTAATCGGCAAGAAGCAGGATATAAAGTATCGGATAAACAGGGAGTCCATGAGTGATATTGTGCAGCTGCAGAAGGAAATCCTGCAAAACGTGGTATCTTATGTGAAGCCGGGCGGTATCATGATGTACAGTACCTGTACCATGAACCCGTCAGAAAATGAAGAAATGGCAAAGTGGATCTGCAGAGAATTTGGTTTCGAACCGGAGAGTATGGCAGCCTATATGCCGGAAAAATTACAGCATGAGGCAGAGACGGGGATACTGCAGCTGCTTCCGGGCGTGCATGAGACAGACGGATTTTTCCTCGCAAAGCTTAGGAAAAGTAAGAAGTAGGATAGTAAAGAAGAGTTGAAGAAGTTTGCAGAATGCAGATGTGAGAAATTCAGAATAGGAAATGAAACCGGATAAGATGGAACAAATGGGAATAGAAGATCAAGAAATAACATACGGAAAAGACATAAAGTCCCTGACGTTGTCCCAGCTGCAGGAAGAAATGGTAACTCTGGGGGAACAGAAATTCCGCGCAAAGCAGATGTATGAGTGGATGCATAAGAAGCTGGCAAGGAATTATGAGGATATGTCCAATATTTCTGCAAGCCTTAAGGAAAAATGCAGACAGAACTATACATACACTTCGCTGCATATGCTCAAGGTACAGGAATCCGGAATAGACGGTACAAAGAAATATCTGTTCGAACTGGCTGACGGCAATGTTGTGGAGAGCGTCTGGATGAAATATAAGCATGGTAACTCCGTGTGTATCTCCTCACAGGTGGGATGTCGTATGGGGTGCCGTTTCTGTGCATCTACTCTGGATGGGCTGGAGCGGAATCTTCTTCCGTCCGAGATGCTTGACCAGATCTATGCAATCACTTTAGAGACCGGAGAAAGAGTATCAAATGTAGTGGTGATGGGAACCGGAGAGCCTATGGATAACTATGATAATCTGCTGCAGTTTATCACTCTGCTGACAGATGAAAACGGTCTCCATATCAGTCAGCGTAATCTGACGGTGTCTACCTGCGGTATTGTGCCCAAAATGCGGGAACTGGCAGATCAGAAGCTTCAGATCACGCTGGCGTTATCTCTTCATGCCACAACAGATGAGAAACGAAAGAAGCTGATGCCGATTGCCAACCGTTATTCCTTAGAGGAGCTGATGGAGGTTTGTGCTTATTATTTTGAACAGACCGGCAGAAGACTTACCTTTGAATACAGCCTGGTTCGTGGCGTCAATGATACGAAAGAGGATGCTGAAGAACTGGCGGCATTAATTAAAAATTTGAATTGTCATGTGAATCTTATCCCAGTCAATCCTATTAAGGAACGGGATTTTGTGCAGTCCGAAAAACATGCCGTAGAGGCTTTCAGGAGCAGACTGGAGCAGCAGGGTATTACAGCTACCGTGAGACGGGAAATGGGAAGAGATATAGACGGCGCCTGTGGTCAGCTGCGCAGGAAACATATTGAGACAGCAGTGCCGCCGTCTGATGTATTATCTTGAATTTGGGATTTCACTGTGTTATGATTGTGACTGATGTGGTAAATACTAGAAGCAAAGACATCATTAGGAGGAACTTAAGGTGATTAAGTCCTATGCGATAACAGATATCGGGCGAAAAAGACAATTGAATCAGGACTTTATCTATCTGTCAGAGACTCCTATCGGTAATCTGCCGAATGTATTTATTGTGGCAGATGGTATGGGCGGACACAATGCGGGGGATTATGCATCCCGTTACGCAGTGGAGACCGTGGTAGAAGAAATAGGCGCTTCCTTTGAGAAAAATCCTGTTAAGATCATGGGCAGGGCAATTGATAAGGCCAATGCAATGATCCGGCAGAAAGCCAGAGAGGATGTATCACTGAATGGTATGGGAACTACCATGGTGATTGCTACCTGCATGGGAAGGTATCTGGAAGTGGCTAATGTGGGAGACAGCAGACTCTATGTGGTTCATGAGAATCGGATAGAGCAGGTAACGCAGGATCATTCTCTGGTGGAAGAGATGGTACGTATGGGCGGTATTGACAGAGCATCGGCAAGAAATCACCCCGATAAGAATATTATTACCCGTGCGATCGGTGCAAGGGATTATATAGAAGCAGATTTCTTTAATCTGGAACTGCAGACGGGGGATATGATTTTGCTCTGCTCGGATGGTTTAACGAACATGATAGAGGACGACGTAATATACCGGATTTTAACCAATGGCAGAAGCCTTAAGAACAGAGTGGAAGAATTAGTGGAAACAGCAAATCAAAACGGGGGCAAAGATAATATCTCGGTAATTGTTATTGAGCCGTCCGCGGGTGAGTATGATTAAGCTGCAGATTGAGAGAAAGGCATGGATGTTTACATGATTAAGATAGGAATGATGATTGGAGACCGGTATGAGATACTGGAAAAGATCGGTACCGGCGGAATGTCAGATGTGTATAAAGCCAAAGATCATAAGCTGAATCGATTTGTTGCGGTTAAGGTGCTGAAGCAGGAATTCAGTGAAAACGCTAATTTTGTCTCCAAGTTTCGAATTGAGGCACAGGCGGCAGCAGGCCTTATGCATCCTAATATTGTCAATGTGTATGACGTTGGAGAAGAGGGTGGTATCTACTACATTGTCATGGAATTGGTGGAAGGTATCACACTAAAGAAATATATTGAGAAGAAAGCAAGACTCTCCGTGAAGGAAGCGATCAGTATTGCCATTCAGGTGTCAATGGGAATACAGGCAGCTCATAATAATCACATTATTCATCGTGACATTAAACCACAGAATATCATTATCTCAAAAGAGGGCAAAGTGAAGGTGACGGATTTCGGTATTGCCAAGGCGGCGACCAGCAACACCATTACTTCCAATGTCATGGGATCTGTACATTATACCTCTCCGGAACAGGCAAGAGGCGGATACAGTGATGAGAAGAGTGATATCTATTCGCTGGGCATTACCATGTTTGAAATGCTTACTGGCAGAGTGCCCTTTAATGGAGAAACAACGGTGGCGATTGCCATTAAACATATCCAGGAGGAGTTACCGCCTCCGAGAGAGTTTGTGCCGGAGATTCCAGTCAGCGTAGAGCAGATTGTATGTAAATGCTGCCAGAAGAGTCCTGACAGACGCTATCAGTCTATGGAAGAGCTGATTGCAGATCTGAAGCAGTCCCTGATTAATCCGGACGAAGATTTTGTCAAGGTTATCGATCCTGATGAGGAAGCCTCTACAAGAATGATTACGGATAAGGACATGGCACAGATCAAACGTCAGTCCAATAAACGTGATTCCATGGATGATGCTATGCGCTTAAAGAAAGATCATGTGCGTAATTACGTGGAAGAGGACGAAGAAGACGAGGAGGAAGACGAAGACTGGGACGAAGATGAGGATGATGAAGATTATGATCCCAAGATGGAGAAGATCACGACGATCCTAGCAATTGTTGCAGCGCTTCTGATTGCCTGTATTGTCATTTTCCTGATAGGAAAGACATTCGGCATTTTCAGCTTTGGCTCCGGTGCGGATCAGGCAGCTCAGGAGGAAACAGAGCAGGTAGAGATGATCCGGGTTGTGGGAATGAATGTGGAGGATGCTAAGAGAGCCTTGCTGGAATTGGGACTGACACCGGAGATTCAATATGAAGTAAACAGTGCATATGCTGTTGGCACGGTATTGCGTGCCAGTGTGCAGGATGGCCTGATGGTAGATAAGAATACGAATATCATACTGACAGTGGCAGAGAGCTCTGAGGGTATTACGGTACCCGGAGTAACCGGTAAATCGCAGGCAGAGGCAACATCTATTCTTGAAAAAGCCGGGTTTGTAGTAAATGTAACGCAGAGCTATGATTCTACGGTGGAAAACGGATATGTTATCTCACAGTCCCCTGAGGAAGCTACTACCGCACCGGAAGGCTCTTCCATCACGATCCGTGTCAGCCAGGGAACAGAGGAGAACAAAGTAAGAGTTCCTAATGTCATCGGTCTGACGGAAATGGATGCAGTAGCAAGTCTGACAGAAAGCGGATTGACAGTAGGTACTGTGTCAGAGGTCACTAATGAAGATGCAGCATTGACTGACAAGGTGTGTTATCAGAGCTATTCGGTTGGCTCCTATGTAGATAAAAGAACAGCTATTGATCTGAAGGTAAGTACAGGGCCTGAACAGGTAACTTATCGTTATTCGGAAGGCATTACAGCGCCCACGGAGGATCCCAATTACAAGGACGGTATGGCGGTTACGGTTACTGTGACTACCGCAGATGGTACACAGTTACTCAGCACCCAGACCTCTTCTTTTCCTGTATCGGTTAATTATACGGGTATTAAGTCACCTACGGGTGTGATTACCTTTACTTTTACGGTGCAGACAGAGGACACCACCACAACAGATCCGGATACCGGAGAAACAGTGACGGTACCCGGCGGTTCACAGGAGAAGACCGTTAAAAGAGAGATCAACTTTACACAAGAATAGTGTGAAAAATCTATAAAACTGGGAAGAGCGGTATGCAAGGGAAAATCATTAAAGGGATTGCAGGTTTCTATTATGTCTATGTGGAAGGACATGGCATATATGAGTGTAAAGCAAAGGGAATTTTCAGGAAAGATCATGTAAAGCCGTTGGTAGGCGATGATGTGATCGTGGATGTACTGGATGAATCGAAGATGCTGGGCAATATCCGCGAGATTTTACCGAGAAGAAGTGCTTTGATCCGACCGGCAGTGGCCAATGTAGATCAGGCTCTTGTGATTTTTTCCATTGTAAAACCCAATCCGAATTTTAATCTGTTAGACAGATTCCTGATTCGGATGGAACGCCAGAATCTGCCTACGATTATCTGCTTTAACAAACAGGACATCGCAACAGATGACGAGAAGGATGCCCTTCGTAAGGGATATGAGACCTGCGGTTATCAGGTGTGTTTTGTGAGCGCCTTGGAGAATGAGGGCCTGGAACAGATTAAGGCGTTGCTTGCGGGGAAAACCACTACGGTAGCAGGACCCAGTGGCGTGGGAAAATCTTCTCTGATCAATCAGCTTGCTCCTAAAGCCAATATGGCGACCGGCGCTATCAGTGAGAAGATAGCACGGGGTAAGCATACAACCAGACATTCCGAGATTATAGCCATAGGAGAGGAAACCTATATCGTAGATACGCCCGGTTTTACTTCTCTGGATATTTCGGAGATTACCAAGGAAGAGCTGGGCAGTTATTATCCGGAATTCGCACAATACGAACCTTGTTGCAAGTTCAGCGGCTGCGCCCATATCAGTGAACCGTCCTGCGGTGTGAAGGATGCCGTGGAAGCGGGTAAGATCAGCCGGGTGCGGTATGAGAATTATAAGGTGCTGTATCAGGAACTGAAGGAGCAGAAACGATATTAAAATAGCATAGATTAGTTTTGTAATTCCCGTATCAGAGATTTGATTTGCATACGGGTTTTTGCGTGTATATCGAATGTATCATGTTGAAAATAGTCGAATTACTTGATAATATTAAATTAATCATATATGCCATGAAGGAGAAATGTGATATGCAGTTACAGGATTTTTATAAAATATTGGGAGGAAGTTATCAGGAGATCAAGGAGCGCTTGCAAAGCGATGAACTGATTCTTCGCCTTACGTTTAAATTCCTTAACGATAAAAGTTATGAAAATCTTTGCAGGGCAGTAGAGGAAGAGGCTTATGAAGAAGCATTCCGGGCAGCTCATACGTTGAAAGGTGTGTGCCAGAATTTGAGTTTTGGTGAACTAGGAGCATCTTCCGGTGAATTGACGGAACTGTTGAGAAACAGAGAAACCGTACCTGTTGATAGAGAAAGATGCATGGAACTTTTTGGTCAGGTATGTGCCGATTATCGGGTAGTGATTGAAGCAATCACAACCTTAAAGGGGCAAAAGGATTAAGACTTCTTCTTTAATGTATACGTATTACAATAAAGTGCACCAGATAAGAATCTTTAGTGTGATAAGGGCGGGGAGAATGCGCGACAAAATACTAATTGTAGATGATGTGGAAATTAATCGGGAAATTTTGGCTGAAATTTTGCGGGAAGAGTATGAGATCCTAATGGCAGAAAGCGGTTCGCAGGCACTGGACATACTTGAAAAGTTACACGAGGAAATAGCGGCTATACTGCTTGATTTGGTCATGCCGGAAATAGATGGTTTTGCGGTGCTTGAGGAACTGAACCAAAAACCATGGAGCAAGCAGATTGCAATCATGATTATCAGCGGTGATAATACTGTTCAGACAGAGGCTAAATGTTTCGAACTGGGTGTAGCCGATTTTGTTCATCGCCCTTTTAATAACAGACTGGTCAAAAAGAGAGTACACAATGTTGTGGCATTGTATCAGTATCAGCAGGAATTGGAACAAAAGGTTGAGAAGCAGACAGAGGTACTTCGGAAACAGTTTAGACTTTTACAGCAGCAGGCTGACAGACTTAGACAAAGCAAAGAAAACGTTATTGATATTCTGGGCACAGTAGTGGAATATCGAAATTTGGAAAGTGGAGAACATATTAAGCGGGTAAAAGGCTATACCAGAATTTTGGCAGAAAAAATGATGCGGGATTATCCGGAGTATGGATTGACACAAAATCGGATTGAGGTAATTGTTTCAGCCAGTGCATTACATGATGTGGGCAAAATTGCTATTCCTGATTCTATTCTTCTTAAACCGGGTAAGCTTACCAGCGAGGAATTTGAATATGTGAAAACCCATACCACTAAGGGGTGTGAGATTTTGAATAGAATAGATAATGCATGGGATGATGAATATGGAAAAGTAAGTTACGAAATCTGCAGGTATCATCATGAACGTTATGACGGAAGGGGATATCCGGATGGCTTAAAAGAAGACGCTATTCCTATCTCAGCCCAGATTGTATCCATTGCGGATGTTTATGATGCGTTGGTCAATGAGCGAGTCTATAAGAACGCCTTTACCAAAGAAAAAGCATTCCGGATGATTAATGAGGGAGAATGTGGGGTGTTTTCACCTAAGATCCTTGACTGTTTCGGGAATACAAGAGAAGAGTTTGAGGGGCTTGCAGAAACCCGCAGGGCTGAATAAATTCATAGAATCCTTAAGAATTATGATGTAATAGTATTGGGGTATAATTCATGAACAAATTGACAAAACCGGAATTAGAGCAGGAAAAGACTGCTATAGAGTCTCAGAATAATCTGAAACAGGCTCTTGCCAAGGTTGAAAAAATGAATAAAATTTTGCGGGATGAAATGGAGATTGCAGGAACTCTAAGTAAGGATTATCCTGATGTGGTGCTGTTGGATCTTGCCAATGATACTGCAACAACGATTAAATGTAAAGGTAGAATCTTTGCAGAAGATGAGCGAGTTGCAAGACGTTCTTATAAAAATGCATGGGATTACTATATAAACAAATATGTTGTCAAAGAGGACCGGAAAGCACTCTATGAGGCTGTTGCTGTTGACGTTGTGCAGCAGGCGCTTGAACAGAGCGATGAATATATCTGCAGCTATCGGGTGCAATATGATGATTCGGGAATTCATTATTTTCAGGTCGCCTTTTTCAGAATGTATTCTAAACGGGCTGCAGAAAGCCAGATTATATTGGCTTTTCGCAATGTAGACACCGTTGTAGAGGAAGAACGGAGACATAGGAAGGTGCAGGATGAGCAGCTTCGTATTATTGATGCGTTGATTCAGGAATATCACAGTCTGTTTAAAATTGATGTAAAGACCGGGGAAATGTCTCTTTACAGAACCGACGGAAGGGGGATGGACAGTGATAGGCTTCAGCATTTGATGGATGGAGGCTGTTATCAGAAGATTATTTCCAAATATATTGATACGTATATTGTTCGGGAGGATAGGGAGCGAATCAGAGAAGCAACGGATATGGATGTCCTTCTGAAAAAAGTTCCGGAGGTCGGGCTGTACAAGCTTGGATATAGAAGATGTATGGATGGTGTGATCTCCTATTATGAAATGAATATCGCTAAAACGGTTAACGAAGATAGAGCGATTGTATTTATTATGGGATTTCGTGATGTGAGCGAAGAGGTGCAGTGTCAGTTGGCACAGGCCAGAGATATTGAAGCACAGAGCGAGATTATAGAAGGTCTCGGTTCGGAATATTACTCTGTACTTCTGGTTGATCCGGAGATGGATACAGTTACAACTTATCGTGCGGAAGATGAGGACGGACAATCAATCGCAGAGCATTTTATCCGACACAATTCCTGTTGGTCGAAAGGAATTTGCAGTTATGCGGAAGAATTAGTTTCGGAACAAAGTCGTAGCGAATTTCTG
>JALETS010000149.1 GCA_022781395.1 Lachnospiraceae bacterium
AACAAAGCAGGTCGATGTTTTGTTTACTCATGATACCCATTCTCATTTGGAAAGCTTTTCTTCCGTTGAAAATGGGGAGAAGATGGAATGGGGAGGCTTTGCCAGAATCCGGACATTGATTACAGAACAACTGGAAAAGAACCCGGATACATTGATTGTGGATGCCGGAGATTTCTCCATGGGAACGCTGATTCAGACAATATATGATACAGAAGCTGCCGAAATACGCATGCTTGGAGAAATGGGATATGATGTGACAACTCTCGGCAACCATGAATTTGATTATCATTCCAAGGGCATTGCCAATATGCTTTTGACAGCCAAAGACAGTGGCGATGTACTGCCTGAAATTGTTGTCTGTAACGTAGACTGGGAGACGATGCAAAAGCAGGGACTTAACGAAAATCAGCAGATGATATGGAATGCTTTTGAACAATACGGAGTCAAAGATTATGTCATTTTGACTAAGGGAGATATGCGGATTGCTGTATTTGGTGTGTTTGGTATTGATTCCTTAAAGTATGCATCAACCAGTGAACTATTGTTTAAAGATCCTATAGAAGCTGCGGAAGAAACGGTTGCCCACATTAAGGCAGAAGAGGATGTGGACTTGATTGTTTGTGTTTCCCATAGCGGAACAAATGAAATAGAGAAAGATTCGGAGGATGAAAACCTTGCAAAAGCAGTTCCTGATATTGATCTGATTGTGAGTGGGCATACGCATACTTTGCTGGAAGAACCTATTGTTCATGGAGATACAAGTATCGTTTCCTGTGGAGAATATGGAAAACATCTCGGCTCTCTTACCTTACAGCAAAAGGACAACGGACGATGGGAGCTCTTAAAGTATGAGCTGATTCCGGTTACCTGTGATATTGCAGAGGATACGGAGACAAAAGCTAAGGTGGCTTCTTTCGTAAAATGTGTGGATGAGCAATATCTGGCACAGTTTGGATATTCTAAAGATCAGGTGCTGGCTGAAAATCAGGTGGCATTTGGTGACCTGAATGATTTGCTGAACAGCCATGAGGAGCAGAATATGGGGAGTATTCTTGCGGATTCCTATGTGTATGGTGTAGAGCATACAGCGGATTATGATGGAATTCCGGTGGATGTCACTATTGTTCCGTCCGGATTGATACGGGATACTTTTGCAGTCGGAGATATTACGGTTGAAAATGTTTTCGATGCGTTTTCCTTAGGAATTGGTGAAGACGGCACATATGGATATCCGTTAGTCAGTCTGTATCTGAGCGGCAAAGACTTAATAACCGTTGCGGAAATGGATGCATCTTTGTCGGATTATATGAAAACAGCGAGATTATACTGTTATGGCTTATGCTTTACCTATAATCCGCACAGACCGATCTTAAATAAGGTGACAGACTGTTATCTGAAGCGGGCTGACGGCAGCCGGGAAGAAATAGAGGATGACAGATTATATCGGGTGGTGACTGACTTATACAGTGTGCAGATGTTGAGCTATGTAACAGAAATGTCACATGGATTATTGTCGATAGAACCTAAGGATGCGGACGGCATCTCTGTTACAGAGGCATCCCGTTATATTGTGTATGATGGAGACAGGGAGCTTAAGGCATGGATCTCAATTGCAGAGTACGTGGATTCTTTTGCGGATACTGACGGAGACGGAATTGGCGATGTACCGGAAATCTATAATGTTCAACAGGGACGCAAGCTTATGGATGACAGCAGGAATCTTTGGAAGTTGCTGAAGAATCCGAATCGTTATATGCTGATTTTGTTTATGGTCATTATCTTTTTGGCTTTGCTGTTTGTGCTGTTCATAGTTAAGATTAGAAAACGGGTATTGAGAGAAGGTCATAAATCGTGATTTTCCCAAAAGTGAAATAATTATGGCAATTTGCCTAAAAGAGTGATTGAACCGGACAAGGTCTTATGCTATAATTAAGCGATTATGCGAATGAATATTTTGAGAGGAAACAGGTGACAAAATGAAGGCATTTTTAATTTTGGAAGACGGCACCGTTTTTGAGGGAACCCACATCGGTGCGCAGAAAGAAATCATCAGTGAAATCGTTTTTAACACCTCTATGGCGGGTTATCTGGAAGTGCTGACAGATCCTTCCTATGCCGGACAGGCAGTGTGCATGACTTATCCGCTGATCGGTAACTACGGAGTCTGCAATGAAGATATGGAGTCGAAGAAGCCCTGGCCGGACGGATTTATTGTGAGGGAATTGAGCAGATTGCCAAGCAATTTCCGATGCGATAAGACCATTCAGGAATTTCTGGAAGAAAACGGTGTGCCCGGTATTGCCGGAATCGATACGAGAGCACTGACCAAGATCCTTCGTGAGAAGGGCACCATGAATGGTATGATTACCACCAATGAGAACTATAATATAGAAGAAATTATTCCAAAATTAAAAGCATATACAACCGGAAAAGTTGTAGAAATTGTGACCTGTGATAAGAAATATGAGCTGAAAGGTTCCGAGAGTCTGGCTGACAACGGACCGATTTCCGGAAGCTCCCAATTTAAAAGAGAAGATTATGAAAACGGCATCCGTGAGAAAAAGCCAAGCATGGTGCGTGAACTGAACGGCAAAGGCTTGAAGGTAGCACTGCTTGATCTGGGCGCAAAGGATAACATTGCAAGATCTCTGGCGGCCAGAGGGTGTGATGTAACCGTATATCCGGCCCTGACATCGGCAGAAGAGATTATCGCTTCCAATCCGGACGGTATCATGTTAAGTAACGGACCGGGCGATCCGAAGGAATGTACGAGCATCATTGCAGAGATTAAGAAGCTGTATGATACAGAAATCCCGATTTTTGCAATCTGCTTAGGACATCAGTTGATGGCGCTGGCAACCGGTGCAGATACCTTTAAGATGAAATATGGTCACAGAGGAGGCAATCATCCGGTCAAGGATCTGGAGACCGGAAGAGTCTACATCTCTTCTCAGAATCATGGCTATGTAGTCGATATGGATAAGCTGGATGCAAAGGTAGCAACTCCAGCCTTTATCAATGTAAATGATGGAACAAACGAAGGGCTTTCTTATACTGGTAAAAATATCTTTACCGTGCAGTTCCATCCGCAAGCATGTCCGGGTCCTCAGGACTCAGGATACCTGTTTGACCGGTTTATTACGATGATGAGGAGGGAAAGAAATGCCTAAGAATCCGAATGTGAAGAGAGTATTGGTTATCGGTTCCGGTCCGATTGTCATCGGACAGGCGGCAGAGTTCGATTATGCAGGTACACAGGCATGTCGTTCCCTGAAGGAAGAAGGAATGGAAGTTATCCTGGTAAATTCCAATCCGGCGACGATTATGACCGATGGCGATATTGCAGATAAAGTATATATAGAGCCACTGACAACGAAGGTACTGGAAGAGATCATCATTAAGGAGAAGCCGGACAGCTTACTTCCCAACATGGGTGGACAGGCAGGCTTAAACCTTGGTATGGAACTGGATGAATCCGGTTTCCTTGCTGCACATGGTGTGACTCTGCTCGGTACAACCGCTAAGACGATTAAGAAAGCGGAAGACCGTCTGGAATTCAAGGAGACTATGGAGAAGATCGGAGAGCCCTGTGCGCCTTCTCTGGTAGTGGAAAATATTGAAGACGGTGTAGAATTTGCCAATAAGATCGGTTACCCGGTTGTACTTCGTCCGGCTTATACCCTGGGCGGTTCCGGCGGTGGTATTGCCCACAATCAGGTAGAGCTGGAAGAGATTCTGGCAAACGGTCTCAGACTTTCCCGTGTGGGACAGGTTCTGGTAGAACGTTGTATCGCAGGCTGGAAAGAAATCGAGTATGAGGTAATGCGTGACGGTGCGGGCAACTGCATTACCGTATGTAACATGGAAAATATTGATCCGGTTGGTGTGCATACCGGTGACAGTATCGTTGTAGCTCCTTCCCAGACATTAGGGGACAAAGAGTATCAGATGCTTCGTAGCTCGGCACTGAATATCATCAACGAACTGGGCATTACCGGTGGCTGTAACGTACAGTTTGCCCTGCATCCGACCAGCTTTGAATATTGCGTTATTGAAGTAAATCCCCGTGTGAGCCGTTCTTCCGCATTGGCTTCCAAGGCAACGGGCTATCCCATTGCCAAAGTAGCAGCTAAAATTGCACTGGGTTATACACTGGATGAAATCAAGAATGCCATTACCGGCAAAACCTACGCAAGCTTTGAGCCGACGTTGGATTATTGCGTTGTAAAGATTCCGCGTCTGCCGTTTGATAAGTTTATTACGGCCAAGAGAACGCTGACCACGCAGATGAAGGCAACCGGTGAAGTTATGAGTATCGGCAATAACTTTGAGGGCGCTTTGATGAAGGCAATCCGTTCTCTGGAGCAGCACGTTGACTGCCTGCGCAGTTATGATTTCTCTGATCTGTCCAAAGAAGAGCTGATCGACCGCATGAAGATCGTGGATGACCAGAGAATCTATATCATTGCGGAAGCCATCCGTAAGGGTATTGATTATGATACGATCCATGAGATTACTATGGTAGACCATTGGTTTATCGATAAGATAGCTATTTTGACAGAGATGGAAGCGGCACTGGAGAAGGGACCGCTTACCGTCGAACTCTTAAAAGAAGCTAAGAGACTGGAGTTCCCGGATAATGTGATTGCCAGACTGACAGGGAAAACCGAGGACGAAATCAAGAAGATGCGTTATGATAACGGCATCGTGGCAGCCTATAAGATGGTGGATACCTGTGCGGCTGAGTTCGCTGCATCTACGCCGTATTATTATTCCGTATGTGGTTCTGAAACTGAAGTGGTAGAGAGCCATCCGAAGAAAAAGGTACTGGTGCTTGGTTCCGGTCCGATCCGTATCGGACAGGGTATTGAATTCGATTACTGCTCCGTTCATGCAACCTGGGCTTTTGCAAGAGAAGGTTACGAAACCATTATCATTAATAACAACCCGGAGACTGTCAGCACCGACTTTGATATTGCAGATAAGCTGTACTTCGAGCCGCTGACCCCGGAAGATGTGGAGAATATTGTCAATGTAGAGAAACCGGACGGCGCGGTAGTACAGTTCGGTGGACAGACCGCTATTAAGCTGACCGAAAGCCTGATGAAAATGGGTGTGCCGATTCTCGGTACCAAGGCAGAAGATGTGGATGCTGCAGAAGACAGAGAGCTGTTCGATAAGATTCTGGAAGAGACAGAAATCCCCAGAGCAGCAGGCGGCACGGTCTATACCGCAGAAGAAGCCAAAGCGGTTGCAAACCGTCTGGGCTATCCGGTATTAGTGCGTCCTTCCTATGTACTTGGCGGACAGGGCATGCAGATAGCTATATCCGATCAGGAAATTGAAGAATTTATGGCGGTCATCAACCGCTATGAGCAGGATCATCCGATTCTGGTGGATAAATATTTACAAGGTAAGGAGTTGGAGGTAGATGCCGTATGTGACGGCACCGACATCCTGATTCCGGGTATCATGGAGCATATCGAGAGAACCGGTGTCCATTCCGGTGACAGTATTTCCGTATATCCGGCACCGACTGTCAGTGAGAAGGTCAAAGAAACCATTGCTGAGTACTCCAGAAGGCTGGCAAAGGCACTGCATGTTATCGGTTTGATCAACATTCAGTTTATTGCGGTGGGAGATGAGGTATATGTTATTGAGGTTAATCCACGCTCCTCCCGTACCGTACCTTATATCAGTAAAGTAACGGGTATTCCGATCGTGGATCTGGCAACCGAAGTGATTATCGGTAAGAAAATCCGTGATCTGGGCTATGAGCCCGGCCTGCAGCCTGCGGCTGACTACTTTGCCATCAAAATGCCGGTATTCTCCTTTGAGAAGATCCGTGGTGCAGAAATCAGCTTAGGACCTGAGATGAAGTCTACCGGTGAATGTCTCGGTATTGCCAAGACCTTTAACGAAGCGCTTTACAAAGCCTTCCTTGGAGCCGGTGTGGATCTGCCGAAATACAAGCAGATGATCATTACCGTCAAAGATGCGGATAAGGGAGAGGCAATTGAAGTGGCACGCCGTTTTGAGAAGCTGGGTTATACCATTTACGCAACCAGAAGTACGGCAGCAGCCTTAAATGAAGCAGGAGTCAAAGCCAGAAAGGTTAATAAGATTTCGCAGGAATCCCCGACCGTAATGGATCTGATCCTCGGTCACAAGATTGATCTGGTCATCGATACTCCGACTCAGGGACGTGACAAGAGCCGGGACGGCTTCCTGATCAGAAGAACGGCCATTGAAACCGGTGTGAACTGTATCACAGCCATGGATACGGCAACCGCCCTTGTAACCAGTCTGGAGAATGCAGCTTCGCAGGGCGAGATGACCCTCATTGATATTGCAACTATTGCAAAACGTGGCAAATAGAGTAAAAGAGCCGGAAGTGGGAGAAGTCTCATTTCCGGTTTGTTGCATGATAGGAAAGAAAGGAAACAGTTCCGTGGATGCAGTCAGGAATTATCAGAAAGAACTGGATAAACTACTGGAAGAAATCTGCCACAGGAGGGACAGTGCGTCTGAACAGATCCCGGCACCGAGACTTTTTCTCCATAGCTGTTGTGCACCGTGTAGCAGTTATGTGCTGGAATATCTGCGCGACTTTTTCCGGATAACGGTATTCTACTATAATCCCAATATCTCCATGGCAGAAGAGTACCGTAAGCGGGTTGCAGAACAGAAGAGGCTGATCGCAGCCTATAATGAGGAAGCGGAATGTGCGAAGGTAGCGAATGCGCATACGGTTGCTGGGGTCAGGGAAAGTGAGCATGGGCGGACAGGTTATCCGATTTCCATCATAGAGGGTGACTATGAGCCGGAGAAATTCTTCCTTATGGCGAAAGGAATGGAACGGTGTCCGGAAGGCGGGGAGAGGTGCTTTGCCTGCTATGAGCTGCGGCTTCGGGAGACAGCGAAACAGGCGGCAGCAGGAGTGTATGACTATTTTGCCACCACACTGACCATCAGTCCGCTCAAAAATGCCAAGAAGCTGAACGAGATCGGCGAGGCTCTTGCGGGCGAATACGGTATTGCCTGGCTGCCCTCGGACTTCAAGAAAAAGAACGGCTATAAACGTTCCATCGAACTGTCGGCAGAGTATGACCTGTACCGTCAGAATTATTGCGGGTGTGTTTTTTCGAAAGCAGAGCGTGAACAGCCTTAATGAACAGTGTAAAGCTTTATAGTCGATATATAAAACAGGACTTGGCTTTTTATGGAAAGTAGAGTAAAATGGACAGGACAGATTGCAGATAAAAGGATAACGAGAAAGGCATGGTTATTACAATGCAGAAAATATTGGATTTGATTTCAGAAGAAATGAAGCAGGCTTTTGAAGCCGCAGGATATAACGCCGATCTGGGCAAAGTAACGTTATCAAACCGCCCGGATCTGTGCGAGTACCAGTGTAATGGTGCAATGGCAGGTGCTAAGCAGTACCATAAGGCGCCGATTATGATCGCCAATGAAGTGGCAGAGAAGCTGCAGAACAGTGAAGTGTTCTCGGAAGTCAGTGCAGTGGCACCGGGATTTCTGAATCTGAAGGTAAGAGAGAAGTTTGTAAAGGACTATTTGCAGGCGATGCGTGAGGATGCCAAATTCGGCTTACAGATGCCGGAAAAGGCTAAGAAGATCATTATTGATTACGGCGGCCCGAATGTAGCCAAGCCGCTGCATGTAGGCCATCTGCGCTCGGCTATTATCGGCGAGAGTATCAAGAGAATCTGCCGTTATGCCGGACATGAAGTGATCGGTGACATCCATCTGGGCGACTGGGGATTGCAGATGGGACTGATCATTACCGAATTACAGAAGAGACAGCCGGGGCTTGTTTATTTCGATGAAAGCTATGAAGGAGAATATCCGAAGGAAGCACCTTTTACCATTTCCGAGCTGGAGGAAATCTATCCCACAGCCAGCGCAAAATCCAAAGAAGATCCGCAGTATAAGGCGGAAGCGATGGAGGCCACCTATAAGCTGCAGAACGGTGTGCGCGGCTATCGTGCACTCTGGGATCATATCATCAGTGTGTCGGTAGCGGATTTAAAAAAGAATTATGAGAATCTGAATGTGGAATTTGACCTCTGGAAAGGGGAGTCCGATGTCCATGATATCATCCCCGGCATGGTAGAAGCCATGAAAAAGGGCGGCTATGCTTATGAAAGCGAGGGTGCGCTTGTCGTAGACGTGAAAGAAGAGACCGACACGAAAGAAGTACCTCCCTGCATGATTCTGAAATCAGACGGAGCTTCCTTATACAATACAACAGACCTTGCCACTATTATGGACCGTATGGAGAACTACCATCCGGACAAATTGATCTATCTGACAGACAAGAGACAGGAGCTATACTTTGTACAGGTTTTCCGCTGCGCAAGAAAGACCGGTCTGGTTACACCGGAGACAGAGCTTGTACACATCGGCTTCGGTACGATGAACGGTAAGGATGGCAAGCCATTCAAGACAAGGGATGGCGGCGTTATGCGTCTGGAGATGCTGTTAAAAGAGATCAATGAGGAAATGTACCGTAAGATTATGGATAATAAGTCCATGAGCGAGGAGGAAGCCAAGGAGACTGCTAAGATTGTGGCACTTTCTGCCGTAAAATACGGTGACCTGTCCAATCAGGCATCCAAGGATTATATCTTCGATATCGATCGCTTTACCTCCTTTGAAGGCGATACCGGCCCATACATTCTCTATACCATTGTCAGAATCAAATCTATTCTGAATAAATACAAGGAACAGGGCGGCAGCACGGAACAGGCAGCTTTGCAGGAATCGGTCAATGAATCCGAAAAGAGCCTGATGTTAGAGATTTCCAAGTTCAATGCCATGATGGAGACAGCCTATGAGGAAATTGCACCCCATAGAATCTGTGCTTATATCTATGATCTGGCGAATGCTTTTAACCGCTTCTATCATGAAACCAAGATCCTGACAGAAGAGGATAAAGAGAAGCAGGCAGGCTGGATCGCACTGCTTGCGCTGACCAGAGATATTCTGGAAACCTGTATTGATCTGCTGGGCTTTTCGGCACCGGAGAGAATGTAAACACTTCGCGCATAATAGAACGTTATCCCGATAATCAGAGAAAATGTTTAAAAATTGTGGAGAAAAGTGATAAAAATGCTTGACAAGCAGTAACAATAAATTGTATACTAGCAAAGCGGGTTGCAGATGCGACCCGTGCATATGGGGTCTTAGCTCAGCTGGGAGAGCATCTGCCTTACAAGCAGAGGGTCATAGGTTCGAGCCCTATAGGCCCCATCAATTTCATAATATGGCGAGATGGCTCAACTGGCTAGAGCGTCCGGTTCATACCCGGGAGGTTGAGAGTTCAAGTCTCTCTCTCGCTACTAAGAAAACCCTTGAAAACATGATGCTTTTCAAGGGTTTGGTTTTTGGAAAATTTTATGAAAAAAGAATCAAAAATCTGGCTAAACGAAATAACGTCTATATTTCTTAAATATAATGATTGACATCTTTTTCTCGAATGTTATAATAAAACCAAAGCATACTAGTATCTAGTGAACTGAAATATGTCAAATCAAACATTCTAAACTTCAGAAACTCTATGCTTTTAAATCAACCAGACACAATTTAAAAGCAGGAGATTTCCGAGAAAAGATAAGCTTTGTTCTGTGGCACGGATGATGCCATAAGCAGATTCCGTGAATTGCACAGATACCATCAGTCTCCTGCGGGAAGGAGAAGATTATGGAGCTTATCTCACTGAAAGCGGACTTTGCGGCCAAAGAACTCTTTGCCCACGAGAAAGTCCGGAAACAGTTCCTCAGTGATACGCTGGGAATTCCACTGAAGGATATCAAATCAGTCAGGCTGCTCAATCCGTTTTTACGCAGACGGTATAAAAGACAGAAGCAGGGAATCCTGGACGTGGTACTGGAACTGAATGACAATGCGAAGATTAATATTGAGATGCAGGTACGGAGGCAGAAGCACTGGACCAGACGGAACCTGTATTATCTGGCAGGGATGTATACGGACGGCCTGATGCTGGGGGAGAGGTATGAGAAGCTGCCCCGTTGTATCAGCATCAGCCTTCTGGACTATGACTTTTTCCCGGGCAGGGAAGAGTACCATGCCGTATACCGCCTCAGAGACAGTGAAGGGAGAGACCTCACAAATCTGTGGGAGCTGCATATCATTGAACTGACCAAGGCATTAAAGGGAACACCGGTGGATGACTGGATACGTCTGTTCAATGCCGAAAGTGAGGAGGAACTAGACATGATCACGACGAAGAACGAAGGAATTACAGAAGCAATCAATGTACTGAAGTCCATGAGCCTGAGAAGACCGCTGAAGGCCCTGTTTGAAGATTACATGAAAGCAAAACGTGACCGCTGGGATGAGGATGAATATATCAGGGATGAAGGCATCGCGATTGGAAGCAGTACCGCTATCCTTACCATACTGGAGCAGAAGGGAATGGTACCGGCTGACTTAAGGGAAAGAATCCTGTCCCAGAGGGATGAGGCTGTATTGAAGGAGTGGCTTCTGGCCGCCGCATCTGCCGAAGATATCGAAAACTTCCGTGAGAAGACGGGAATCGTTTAAGGATATATATAGTAAACAGCTGTAAAGCATGGAAGACAGGATCAGCACAGCGTGTCACAAGACCTGTCTTTCGTGCTGACAGCGTTCTAAAATTATTTCTGATACATCTGTTTTTTCTATATTTTCACCAAAAGAATATTGGAAAATCAACCGGAATGTGGCATGCTATATATAGATAAGTCATATTCTATGCGAGGAGTATCCATGAAATCCGTAATCAACAGCTTTATCATAGCCATAGCCATGTATTCCAAAATCCCCATGCCTAAGGTGGAGTGGAACCGGAATAACATGAAATATTCGATCTGCTTTTTCCCGCTAGTGGGGGCTGTGATCGGTGCGATTCTCTATGCCTGGGGCAGAATCTGCATTGCCTGTGGATTCGGACAGGTCTGTTTTGCGCTGGTAGGAGCAGTGCTCCCTGTTATCGTGACAGGCGGTATTCATGTGGATGGATTCATGGATACTTCGGATGCGCTTCATTCTTATGCGGAGAAAGAGAAGAAATTAGAGATTTTGAAAGATCCCCATATCGGAGCCTTTTCTGTCATTGCGGTTATCGGTTATTTCCTGCTGTTTGTGGCTGGACTGACACAAATATGGAAGAAAGAGCATCTGGTGCTTCTTGCTCTTGGGTTTGTGATATCCAGAACTTTAAGCGGTATGTCGCTGGTGTGGTTTCCGGGGGCGAAGAAGGACGGTTTGCTGTATCAGTTCTCTTCTACGGCTCATAAACAGACAGTAAGAGTAGTGCTTGTAACGATACTGGCGTGTTGCTTTATCAGCGCAGTATTGCTTTCACCCGTGCTTGGATCGATCATGGCACTGGCTGCCATGTGGGTATGGACTTACTATTATTACATGTCAAGGAAGCAGTTTAGCGGCATAACCGGGGATCTGGCAGGATATTTTCTATGTCTGTGCGAATTATCCACGGTGTTGATTGTAGGATTACTTGGAAGAATTATGTAAACCAACAATGACTGGAGACGGTATTTTTAGCCCGGTTGATTAGTTTACATAAAGAAAGGTATCATTTATTATGAGTCATAAAAATATAGTCCTGGGTATTCTCGCCCATGTGGATGCGGGGAAAACCACTTTGGCGGAAAGTATCTTATATCTGAGCGGTGAAATCCGCAAGCTGGGGCGGGTAGACCACAAGGATGCTTTTCTGGATACAGATACACAGGAGAGAGACAGAGGCATTACGATTTTCTCCAAGCAGGCCCGTTTCCGGTGGAACGATATGGATGTGACTCTGCTTGATACGCCGGGACATGTGGATTTTTCAGCGGAGATGGAGAGAACCTTGCAGGTTCTGGATTATGCGGTACTGATTATCAGTGGTGCAGACGGGGTGCAGGGGCATACGCTTACTTTGTGGAAACTGTTGGAACGATATCATGTACCGGTATTTCTTTTTGTAAATAAAATGGATCAACCGGGAACGGATGCCGGAAAGCTGCTTG
>JALETS010000159.1 GCA_022781395.1 Lachnospiraceae bacterium
GAGAAACCAAGACCGCATACCAGGATGACAGCAGCAATAATCAGGTTTCTGGATTTCGTAAAGTCAACCTTGTTTTCCACAATATTTCTGACACCGATTGCAGAGATCATACCATAAAGGATAAAGCTGATACCGCCAATGATTGCTGTCGGAAGAGAACCGATGAGGGCAGACATCTTCGGAATGAAGCTTAATACAATGGCATAAACGGCTGCCAGACGGATTACCTTGGGGTCGTATACACGACTTAATTCCAATACACCTGTATTTTCGCCATATGTAGTATTAGCAGGACCGCCGAATAAAGCGGAGAGGGAGGTTGCAAGACCATCACCAATCAGGGTGCGGTGTAACCCGGGTTTTTCTAAGAAATTCTCTCCGACAGTTGCTGAAATAGCAGAAATATCACCGATATGCTCCATCATGGTAGCCAGAGCGATAGGTGCCATAACCAGAATAGCGGTCAGATCAAACTTGCATAACTGGAACGGCGGAAGGCCTACAGCAGAAGAGGCAGCAACACCGGAGAAATCCAGAATGGTACTGCCGTCAGCATTGGTAAATCCAAGTGCATTCATGATAAGAGCAACCACATAGGAAATAACAACACCGAGCAGAATCGGGATGATCTTCCACATGCCCTTGCCCCAGATATTGAAGATTATGACAACAGACAGAGCGACAAGCGCTAAGAACCAGTTGGCAGATGCATTGCTGACTGCGGACGGAGCCAGACTTAAACCGATACAGATGATGATTGGACCGGTTACAACCGGAGGCAGGAAACGCATAACACGTTTTACTCCAACGGCCTTAATGACAAGTGCCAGAATCAGATACAAAAGACCGGCAACAACAATACCGCCACATGCATAAGGAAGCTTTTCGCCGTAAGTCATATCGGCAAAAATGCCTGTATCCAGATTTGCTACTGTAGCGAAGCCGCCCAGAAATGCAAAGGAGGAACCAAGGAAGGCCGGCACCTGCATTTTAGAGCATACATGGAAGAAAAGGGTACCGATTCCGGCAAAGAACAGGGTAACCTGAATGGATAAACCTTCTCCGTTAAAGTAGCTGTTGACAAGGATGGGAACTAAGATCGTTGCACCAAACATTGCAAACATATGTTGCAGACCGAGCAACAGCATTTTGGGGATGCCTAAGGCTCTGGCATCGCGAATTGCATCATTTTTTTCGTTCATACACATTTCTCCTTCTTCTTTTGATTTAAACCATTTCGCTGGATCTGAAATAAATCTAAAGAAATTATAAAGAGTCTATGGTATTTTTGCAATAAGATAATCAGAAAAGTTGTTGACTTGAGGACATGAAGTCATTACTATTTTAAGTAGGTATATTTTAAGAATGCTATGTTCAAATAGCAGGAAGAAAGAGGACACAGAAGATGGATAATGTTTTTATTATGGATCATCCGTTGATCCAGCATAAGATTTCTCAAATCAGAGATGTGAACACGGGAACAAACGAGTTTAGAAAATGTATTGAAGAGATTGCTACGTTAATGGGTTATGAGGCATTAAGAGATCTGCCGTTAGAAGACGTAGAAGTTCAGACTCCTATTGAGACCTGTATGACTCCAAGAATTGCAGGAAAGAAGCTGGCAATTGTGCCAATCCTGAGAGCGGGACTTGGTATGGTAAACGGTATTCTGGCTCTGACACCTACGGCTAAGGTAGGTCATATTGGTCTGTACAGAGATCCTGTAACCCATGAGCCGCATGAGTACTATTGTAAACTGCCGGAACCTATTGATCAGAGAACGATAGTAGTGGTAGACCCGATGTTGGCAACAGGCGGCTCCGGTTCAGAGGCAGTAGATTTTATCAAACAACACGGTGGAAAACATATTAAGGTTATGTGTATCATTGCTGCTCCGGAGGGATTGGAGCGTCTGCATAAGGCTCATCCTGATATTCAGATTTATGTGGGACACTTAGATCGTTGCCTGAATGAGAATGCGTACATCTGCCCGGGATTAGGCGATGCCGGAGACAGAATTTTTGGTACGAAGTAAGAATTCACCGGTTTGCAAGTTGAGAGAAAGGCATGGTTAGTTGTAAGTTGAAATTTTTATATCGATGTAAAGTAATATGCGCCGGACTGCTATGCGGTCTGATTTTGACGGCCTGCGGCAGAAATGAAGCTCTGGCCGCATATCAGGATGATATGACAACGTTTTTTGAACAGGTAGCCGCATATAATGACGGTATGAATTCCATTGATGCTTCCGCAGAGGATGCAACAGCGCAGCTTCTGGGATATTTGGATCAGCTCAGAGATGAGGTTACATGGATGGCAGAACTGGAAGTGCCGGAGCAGTTCTCGGCAGTGGAAAGTCTTGCAGATGAAGCCGATGAGAATATGAAACAGGCTGTTGCCTTATATCATCAGGCTTATGAAGGCGATACCTATGATGAGGCTGTTGCAGGGGCTGCCAGAGAGTATTATGACAGGGCAAACATCCGGATTCAGTATATTATTACCATTCTTCACGGAGAGATCCCGGAGGGAGAGGGTGTTACCTATACAGAGGAAAACAACATTTTAGGCGGCGGTTATCTGAACCAGACCGAAGAAGAGAATGACGAAGAAGTCCCGGAGGACAACTTTGATACAGACGATACGGTTTTCTATGAGGAGCCGGCAGAAGACGCAACGCAGAATATTGAAGAACAGTAGCAGCGTTGCGAAATAAGCGAAAGGTTAAGTATTGTGATGAATAAACAGGAATTTCAGGCATTACTTCAGGACCACCCCATTTTTCTGGATGGCGCTACAGGTTCTAATCTGCAGAAGAGAGGAATGCCCGTTGGCGTATGCCCGGAGAAATGGATACTGGAAAACCGCGAAGTCCTGATAGAACTTCAGAGGGAATTTGTGAAAGCCGGTTCTAATATTGTATATACGCCGACCTTTACGGCCAATCGGATTAAGCTGAAGGAATACGGTCTGGATGATCAGATCAGACAGATGAATCATGACCTGGTGGCGATTTCCAAAGAAGCAGTGGGGAATCAGGCTTATGTAGCCGGGGATATTACGATGACCGGACAGCAGCTTGCTCCTATGGGGACATTGGATTTTGAGGATCTGATTGAAGTGTATAAAGAGCAGATACGTTATCTGGTGGAGGCCGGCGTTGATCTGCTGGTTGTGGAAACGATGATGAGTCTGCAGGAAACCAGAGCTGCAATCATTGCAGCAAAAGAAGTGTGTGATCTGGCTATCATGGCGTCTCTGACTTTTGAAGCTGACGGCAGGACTCTCTATGGTACGGATGCAACAACAGCAGCTATTGTTCTGGAAAGTCTTGGAGCTGCGGCAATCGGGACCAATTGTTCTACCGGACCCGATAAGCTGGTAGATGTAGTGCGCAAGATGGCAGCCGTAACGACAGTACCTATTATTGCTAAGCCTAATGCAGGTTTACCGTCTCTGGATGCGGATGGGAATACAGTTTATGATATGGATGCTGAGACCTTTGGCGTACATATGCAGAAACTTGTAGAAGCAGGTGCATCCCTGATCGGCGGATGCTGTGGAACAACGCCGGCTTATATTAAGGCTGCCAAGGACAGTGTTGGACAGATGAGTATTCTGCATCGGGAGCCATCCACGTTGCGATACCTCACGAGTGAAAGACAGACCATTGCTTTTGGCCTGGATGATAACTTTATCATCGTGGGAGAACGTATCAATCCTACCGGCAAGAAGAAACTGCAGGCACAGCTTCGGGAAGGCTGTATGGATATGGTATCGGATTTTGCTGAAGAACAGGAAGCTTGTGGGGCCGGTATCCTGGACGTCAATATGGGCATGAGCGGTATTGATGAGAAAGAAATGATGCTTAAAGCATTAGATACGGTCAGTGGGGTAACCCAGCTGCCGTTATCCATTGATTCCAGTCACGTTGATGTATTGGAAGCCGCACTGCGCAGATATCCGGGTAGAGCGCTTATTAATTCTATTTCCTATGAGAAGGCTAAATTAGAGCCTTTGTTGCCCATTGCAAAGAAATACGGGGCTATGTTTATCCTGCTTCCGTTATCGGATGAAGGACTTCCTAAGAGTCTGGATGAAAAGATTGATATTATAGAAAAGATACAGGCGCGTGCCTATGCATTAGGAATGCGCAAGGAAGATATTGTAGTAGATGGTCTGGTAGCCACGGTGGGAGCCAATAAGACGGCTGCGCTGGAAACGTTGGAAACAATACGGTATTGTAAGAAGAATGGGCTGGCTACAATTTGTGGATTATCTAATATTTCGTTTGGTCTGCCGGAAAGAAGCTTCGTTAATGCAGCCTTTCTGACTATGGCTATTCAGGCAGGATTGACCATGGCGATTGCCAATCCTTCTCAGGAATTGCTGGTAAGCTGTGCCTTTGCTTCTGATCTGTTGCTAAATAAGGAAGGAGCGGATATTCGTTATATCCAATTGATGGATGCCGTGAAAACCAAACGGGAGGCAATGGGAGAGACAACCGCAACAAACACCGGTATTCATATAAATGCGATAGGCAAGACTGTAGCCGCAACAGTGCTTTCCGCCAAGGATAAGTTATATGCCGATGTATTGAAGGGCAATGGAAATGGTATTGTAGAAGATACGAAGAATGCCCTGGAAGAAGGGCATAAAGCGCAGGAGCTTTTAGACGAGGTGCTGCTTACAGCAATTAATGAAGTGGGTGAACTGTTTGATAAAGGTAAATATTTCCTGCCCCAGCTGATTGCCAGCGCAGAGGCAATGAAAGCTTCGATTGAATATCTCGAACCGCTGCTGGCACAGAATCATTCCGGACAGGATATGCCAACGGTAGTCATTGCCACGGTAGAAGGCGATATTCATGATATTGGTAAGAATCTTGTGGCTTTGATGCTTAAGAATTACGGTTTTCATGTAATCGATCTTGGCAAAGATGTGCCTAAGGAGAAGATTATAGAGGCTGCTAAACAACATAATGCACAGGTCATTGCTTTGTCAGCACTTATGACAACGACAATGCAGCAGATGAAGCATGTAATCCGCTATGCCAAAGAGCAGAAGGTGGATGCAAAGATTATTATAGGTGGTGCGGTTATTACCCAGGATTATGCGGATGAGATTGGAGCCGACGGTTATTCCAAGGATGCGGCAGATGCCGTAAAACTGACCAGACAGATTCTGAATATGGACGAATAGGGTATGGATGATACAGAAGGAAAAGAGATGTGTTATGGAAAGCTTTGCGCCAGAAAGGATCGGTCGATGATATGGAAGAAGTACAGAAACAGAGTAGTGTACATGAGAATATGGGACATATGGAGACATCGCAGGAGTCCATGGATAGGTTGCTGGAACGTATGAAGAAGCAGTTATTCTATACAAGGATTCTGGCAGTGGCAGCCTTGGGATTGTTCCTGGTGTTCTTTCTGTCTGCACTTATCATTGTCCCACGTGTGTGTGGTACTCTGAAGCAGGTCAATACTGTTGTGGAAAATGCCGGAGGTACTTTGGCGGCAGCCAATCAGGCGCTTTCTGAGGTCTCCGAAATGAGCAATGAGATTACAGGGGTCAGCACGCAGCTGAGTGAATTTATAACAGAAAATGCACAAACACTTTCTGACGCGGCTACAGACATCAGTGAGATTGATTTTGAGGGATTGAATCAGGCTATCCAGGATTTGCAGGATGCGGTTGGACCCTTTGCAAATCTGATGAATGGTTTCAAACGGTAAAAGCATACATAGGAAAGGAAATGGGAATAGGTATATGTTAGGTGCAGATGCAATGGTAAAATGCCTGGAGGAAGAAGGCGTTGAATATGTATTCGGATATCCGGGAGTGGCTATATGTCCTTTTTATAACAGTATTCTGGAATCGGATATTCAGACAATTTTAATTCGTACAGAGCAGAATGCAGCCCATGCGGCAAGCGGGCTTGCCAGAGTATCCGGCAAAGTGGGGGTTTGTGCGGTAACTTCGGGTCCGGGTGCGACCAATCTGATTACAGGTATCGCAACTGCTTTTGCAGACAGTATTCCGCTTGTATGCATTACCGGACAGGTAAACAGTGAACTGCTGGGCTCTGATGTTTTTCAGGAAGCAGATATTACGGGAGCAGTAGAATCCTTCGTTAAATACAGCTATCTGGTCAAAGATGTGAATGATATACCAAGAGTTTTTAAGGAGGCATTTCATATTGCATCTACCGGTAGAAAGGGACCGGTTCTGATTGATGTACCCATTGATATCCAGAATGCTTCGCTTGCAAAATTTAAATATCCTGAAGAAGTCAGCATGCGTACTTATAAGCCGACAGTCAAAGGGAATGCGGTACAGATCAAGAAAGTGATCAAAGAGCTGGAGAAGGCAAAACGGCCTATCATCTGTGCGGGAGGCGGTGTGCTTTTAAGCGAAGCGGAAGGAGAACTGCGGACTTTTGCAGAAAAATACAGTATTCCGGTGGTATCTACGATGATGGGAATCGGAGTAATGCCGACGAAGCATCCCATGTATTATGGTATGGTGGGAAATAACGGAAAACCTTATGCCAATCGCGCTATGAATGAATCGGATCTTTTGATCATGGTGGGCGCAAGAGTTGCTGATCGTGCTGTTAATCAGCCTGATCTGATCACAGAGAATAAAGTGCTTGTACATATTGATGTTGATCCGGCGGAAATTGGTAAGAATGTGGGACCTGCGATTCCTCTTGTGGGAGATGCAAAACATATTTTTGAAGATATATTAAGAGAAGAAATCCAATGTCAGCATGAGGAATGGATTAAGACCTTGAATGGGTATCGTGATACTATGGAGCACATCAGGAAGCCTAATCCGGAATATGTTGATCCGGCAGAGTTCATACGTTTGCTTTCGGAAGCGATGGAGGATGATGCTGTTTACGTGGCGGATGTAGGCCAGAACCAAATCTGGTCCTGCGGCTATCATATTGTAAAGAACGGCCGGTTTCTCACCACCGGTGGCATGGGAACTATGGGGTATTCTATTCCTGCGGCCATGGGTGCCAAGCTGGCAGACAGAACGAAACAGGTCATTGCAGTCTGCGGCGACGGTTCTTTCCAGATGTCCATGATGGAACTTGCTACCATGCGTCAGTTTGATGTACCTGTGAAGATCATTGTGCTGAAGAATAATTATCTGGGTATGGTACGTGAATATCAACATTATACCTATAAAGACAATTACTCGGTTGTAGACCTTTCAGGCAGCCCGGACCTTGAGAAACTGTCCGCTGCCTATGATATGAAATTCATGAGACAACAGGATATGAACGGTGTACAGGATACCATCAGAGAGTTTTTGGCAAAGGATGAGTCTGTTTTACTTGAGTGTCTGATTGATCCGATGGATCTGGTAAAGTAGAGAAAGGTCAGGTTATTGATTATGAAGAAGATATATTCTGTGCTGGTAGAAAACAGATCCGGTGTTCTGTGTAAGGTGGCCGGTCTTTTCTCCAGAAGATGTTTTAATATCGACAGTCTTGCAGTAGGAGAGACGGATGATGCGGCTACTTCCTGTATGACCATTGTCAGCAGTGGAGACCAGAGGACAATAGAACAGATTGAGAAACAGCTTAATAAGAAGCTGGATGTCATCAAGGTAAAAACTTTTGATGAGTCGGCCAGTATCAGCCGTGAACTTATGCTGATCAAGGTAAAATATAATAAGAACAACAGAAGGGATATCATGGAGACATGCGAGATCATGAAAGCAGATATCGTGGATATGTCTAAGAACATGATGATCATACAGATCTGTGATGTGCCGGAAAAGATCAAGCTTTTTATCAGTATGATGCAGACAATCAGTATTGTTGAGGTTGCCAGAACAGGAACTCTGGCCCTGCAGAAATGTATGGAAACCGACAATTAGACCGGTTGACTTTTTGTACTTATATTGATACAATAATTGACAGTGCGTGACAGATAAGTGTGACGTGCGGAAAGGCTTACTTTATGCAGAAGAAAGTGTTGCAGTTACTGGTAGATAATACGTCAGGTGTGTTGAGCCGTATAGCAGGGCTTTTCTCCAGACGTGGATATAATATTGACAGTATTACCGCCGGTGTGACGGCAGATCCCCGTTTTACCCGTATTACAATCGTGACTTCCGGTGATGATGAAATTTTAGACCAGATAGAGAAACAGGTGGCAAAGTTAATAGATGTCAGAGATATCAAGGAGCTTAAGCCGGAAGAGAGCGTTTATCGTGAACTTGCCATGATCAAAGTAAAGGCATCAGCGACTGAGAGGCAGGGTGTCATTGCAGTGGCGGATATTTTCCGTGCGAAGATCATTGATGTGGCTCCGGAAAGCCTGATTGTCGAGCTTACCGGTAATCAGGAGAAGATTGAGGCATTTATCAGTCTACTGGATGGGTATGAAATTCTGGAGCTTGCAAGAACCGGTATTGCCGGTCTTGGACGTGGTATTGAGAACGTCACATATTTAGAGTAATTGACAGTGTGCTGATTTATTGTTTTTTCAATCGTGTTTACTAAAAGGGAACTCCCTTTCAGGTATATTACAAACTATGATTTAATGGAGGAGAAGTAAAATGGCAAAAATTTTTTACCAGGAAGATTGTAACTTATCTTTATTAGACGGTAAGACAATCGCAGTAATCGGTTACGGCAGCCAGGGACATGCACATGCCTTAAATGCAAAAGAATCAGGCTGTCATGTTATTATTGGTCTGTATGAAGGCTCCAAATCCTGGGCAAAAGCAGAAGCACAGGGATTTGAAGTATACACAGCAGCAGAAGCTGCTAAGAAAGCTGACATTATTATGATTCTCATTAATGATGAATTACAGGCAGCAATGTATAAGAAAGATATTGAACCTAACTTAGAGCCCGGTAACATGTTGATGTTTGCTCATGGCTTTAATATTCATTTTGGTTGTATCGTACCACCTAAGGATGTTGATGTAACCATGATCGCACCTAAGGGACCGGGACATACAGTAAGAAGCGAATATCAGGCAGGCAAAGGTGTTCCTTGTCTGGTAGCTGTACATCAGGATGCTACCGGTAAGGCACAGGATATTGCGCTGGCTTATGCACTGGCTATCGGTGGAGCAAGAGCAGGTGTATTAGAGACTACTTTTAGAACAGAGACAGAGACAGACCTCTTCGGTGAGCAGGCAGTTCTTTGCGGTGGTGTATGTGCTCTGATGCAGGCAGGTTTTGAGACTCTGGTTGAGGCTGGTTATGATCCGAGAAATGCTTACTTTGAGTGTATTCATGAGATGAAGCTGATTGTAGACCTGATCTATCAGTCCGGTTTCGCAGGTATGAGATATTCTATCTCCAATACGGCAGAGTACGGCGACTATATTACAGGTCCTAAGATCATTACAGAAGATACTAAGAAGGCAATGAAGAAAATTCTGTCCGATATTCAGGATGGTACTTTTGCAAAAGACTTCTTACTGGATATGTCTTCCGCAGGCGGACAGGTACACTTTAAGGCTATGAGAAAATTAGCTTCTGAGCATCCTTCAGAGGTAGTCGGCGAGGAAATCAGAAAGCTTTATAGCTGGAATGGTGAAGATAAGTTGATCAATAACTAATTTAAGATTATTATCAGACCGTTATAAATGACATAAAACAGCATCACTCGTGGTTTCGGGTGGTGCTGTTTTTGTAAAGCAGGAAAAAGATTCTATTGAATTAGCAATAAATACTATAAGTTTGTCTGGTAATATTGTATAAAGGTCTTCATAGATTCCGTAAGAGGTGTTTTGGATGGATAGGCAAATCCTATCTGACGCCTTGGAATTTTATGTCCGAATTTTACTTCTCGTAAGGTACCGTCTTCCAGTTCTTTCTTTACGAAATCTTCAATCACGCAGGCGATTCCGAGGCCCGCTTTTGCAAACTCAATGGAAAGATCCATATGATTGACTTCAATAATATTCTGAAGCTTAATTTGTTGAGAAATTAAAAAGGCATCCGCATATTTTCTGGAAATATTTTCACTGTTTAGCATAATAAATGAGGCTTCCCCGAAGAAAGCTTCTTTTTCTTGTAATTCCCCCTTGAATTTATGCGAAAGGGGAGCAAGATAAGCGTCGGTTGCAACAAAAAGATCCCCAATGGTTTTAAGGGGCAGATAGGTGACTAAATTGTTTCTTTGAAAGGCATCATCTGACGGAATGCCAACCAGCCCGATATCGATTGAGCCATTTTGTAAGGCCTCAATTGTATCAAAGGTAGACTGACAGGAAATTGTAATTTTGATATGAGGATTTTCGGCTATAAAAGTTTTCAAAAGCGGAAGCAGCATATATTTACAAAGTGTGGTGCTGACACCAATCGATAAATGGCTGATTTTCAGGGAAACAGTAGCCTTTAAAAGCTCTTCGCCGGATTGCAGGGCAGAAAGTGCTTGTTCCACATGCGCATATAGGAGTTCTCCTTCTCTGGTCAGGGTAACGCCTCTGGAAGAACGATGGAAGAGCGTAACACTCAGACTTTCTTCCAGGCGTGAGATTGCTTTGCTGACGGCGGGCTGACTGATATACATTTTTCTGGCAGCTACCGAAAAATTACGGCAGCCTGCTACCTCGTAAAATATCTGATAAAGGTTGAGGTTTTGCTCCATGCGGATACGTTTCCCCTTTCTGCTGTAATAAATATTTGTAATTATAACATTAAAATATCATAACTACAAGTTATGAAAACTATGAACAGATACTATTTTTCAAATTGGTGGGTTTATGTTACAATCAGACATAGTAAGAGTAAATGCAGTAACTCAGAATAACAGCATTAATGCAGAAAATTAGTAAGGTGAAAATATATTAACAGGAGGAAAAAATCATGGGAATGACAATGACGCAGAAGATTCTGGCTGCTCATGCGGGATTGGAAAAGGTTGAAGCAGGACAGTTGATTGAAGCGAATCTGGATCTGGTGCTTGGCAATGATATTACAAGTCCGGTGGCTATTAAGGAAATGGAGAAAATGAAGGTAGACGGTGTCTTTGACAAGGATAAGATTGCGCTTGTGCCGGATCATTTCGTACCAAACAAGGACATTAAGTCTGCGGAACACTGTAAGTGTGTGAGAGAATTTGCATATCGAAATGAAATTACGAATTACTTTGAAGTAGGCGAAATGGGAATTGAGCATGCACTGCTTCCGGAAAAAGGGTTGACGGTAGCCGGTGATGTAGTGATCGGTGCAGATTCCCATACCTGTACCTATGGTGCACTTGGTGCTTTCTCAACCGGTGTGGGAAGTACGGATATGGCGGCAGGAATGGCAACAGGTAAGGCCTGGTTTAAAGTGCCGTCCGCGATTAAGTTTAATATTGTAGGGAAGCCGGATAAGTGGATCAGCGGCAAGGATGTTATTTTACATATTATTGGTATGATCGGTGTGGATGGAGCTTTATACAAATCCATGGAGTTTGTGGGAGAAGGCATTAAGAATCTTACGATGGATGATCGGTTTACAATTGCAAATATGGCAATCGAAGCAGGTGGTAAGAATGGGATATTCCCGGTTGATGACCTTGCAATTGCCTACATGAAGGAACATTCTAAAAAGCCTTACACAATTTATGAGGCTGATGAGGATGCGGTTTATGATGAAGAGTATACGATTGATCTGAGTACGCTTCGCCCGACGATTGCATTTCCTCATTTGCCGGAGAATACGAAGACGATTGATGAGATTACAGAGGATATTAAGATTGATCAGGTGGTAATCGGTTCCTGTACCAACGGAAGAATTGATGATATGAGAATTGCTGCAGAGGTATTAAAGGGAAGACATGTTGCAAAGGGGATGAGATGTATTGTGATTCCTGCAACACAGGCTATTTACATGCAGGCTATGGAAGAGGGACTTTTAAAGACCTTTATTGAAGCCGGTGCAGTAGTCAGTACACCTACCTGCGGACCGTGCCTGGGCGGTTATATGGGTATCCTGGCAGCCGGAGAGCGTTGCGTATCTACGACAAACCGTAACTTTGTCGGCAGAATGGGACATGTTGATTCTGAAATTTATCTGGCAAGTCCTGCAGTAGCGGCGGCAAGTGCTGTTACCGGCAAGATTTCCTGCCCTTGCCAGTTGGCGTAATATATAAAGATTGATAGGAGGCATAACAATATGAAGGCAGCAAAAGGTACTGTTTTTAAATATGGTGACAACGTAGATACGGATGTAATCATTCCGGCACGTTATTTGAATTCTTCTGATCCGGCGGAGCTGGCAACACATTGTATGGAAGATATTGATAAGGATTTTGTAAATAAGGTAAATAAGGGAGACATCATTGTAGCTACTAAGAATTTTGGCTGCGGTTCTTCCAGAGAGCATGCACCGATTGCGATTAAAGCAGCCGGTGTAAGCTGTGTGATTGCAGAGACTTTTGCCCGTATTTTTTATCGGAATGCAATTAATATAGGGCTTCCGATTATTGAATGTCCTGAAGCAGCAAAGGGGATTGATGAGGGCGATACAGTAGAAGTAAACTTTGATACCGGTGTAATCACTGATGTGACAAAGGGAACAACGTATAAAGGACAGGCATTTCCAGAGTTTATGCAGAAAATCATTGCAGCAGAGGGACTTGTGAATTATATTAATCAGAAGTAAGCCAAAAGGCAGAGGATTAAATCAATAGCGATGATAAACAGGATTGACGGTAATCAATATAATGATTATAACGCAGCAAAAACAGTCAATAACATAAAAGATTCCGGTGAGAAGTTCAGCTTAGATTATAAAGGCTCTTATAAGAAACAGGATGATCTACAGTCAGAAGAGACCGGGGAAAAGGATTCTGCAGCGGGTAAAGAGAAGCCGAGCACGACCGAGAAGAATGGTGTGAGACTGGAAATATCGCGAGATGGGCAGAAAGCCGGTGAAAAGTGCAAGCAGGTTAAGGAAACTTCGGCTGGGCTTTCGCAGGCAACAATGCCTTTTCTGGAGACAGTTCAGAAGTTTGTAACAGATTTCATACAGACGGTTAGAGACCTTTTTAACCGAATTTGGAATGAACCTCAAGCGGAAGAGAGTGTGCTGTCCTCTGATGTCACATCGGAGGAAGCGGAACGCTATACGGAGGAGTATCTGACTGCAAAAGGTCTTACAGAGAAAGCTCCTGTGGATAAGGATACCGAAATACAGAAATATCTGCACTCCGGCAATCTGGATCAGGTTATCAGTCTTTTGACGGATAATGGGCAGAAGACTATCGCAAAGAATTCAACTCTTTTAACCTATTATGACAGGAATGGAAGACTGACACAGATCAATCCGTCGGACAGAGAACGGATTCTGCATGGAGACAGAAATACAAGAAAATTATAGGAAAAACGGTATAAGAAAAGAAGAAAGTTCGCTATCAGTCAGCGAACTTTCTTAATGTACAACAACATTTTTGCCGTTACGCTTGCCGGTATAAAGGTTGTAGTCGGCTTTCACAATGGTTTCTTCCAGGGTATCATGACCGTTATATGCAGCAACACCGAGTGTCAATGTGCAATGAATCCATTTGGAGTCAAGCGTAAAGTTATGATTGGCTACATTGCGTCGGATATCTTCTGCGATGCGGTATGCTTTTTCTTCCAACTGGCTGGTTATCAGAATCAGAATTTCTTCGCCACCCCAACGGCAGACATAACCATTATCCTTGACCTGTTCGGTCGTGATTTGTGCAATTTCCTGTAATACAATATCACCAAAGTCATGTCCGTAACTGTCGTTGATTTTCTTGAAGTTGTCAATATCACACATAATCAGAGAGAAGCCGGACCCTGACTCAAGAGCCTGATTCAAAAAGAGATTCATACTTCTCCGATTATATAAACCGGTTAATGGATCTGTGCTGGCAAGCTTCTCCAAGATTGCATTCTGATGACGAAGCTGCATGCTGGTAGCATTCATTTCAAAAATAAAGATTAAAGAAAAAATAATCAGGAACAGGAAAGTACAGATGGAGTTAAAAAAGTAAAGTGCCAGTTCCAGACTTTTAAGATGAAGCTCATACATAGGTTCAAGATAAAATGACAAAACCTTGCAGGCCAGAAAAGCCAATATAGCAAATAAGGCAGAGCCTGTAGCAATCAGCATTTTACGGCGTTTTGTATTCATCGTATAACACATATAATAACACACTGGGATAATAGCAATCAGATACTGTGCGAAACCGTATTTCCAGCCAACACAGATAGTCGCTACAAAGGAATGTAAAACGATTTCCAAATAAGTAATATAGTATACAGATAGGAAATTATCCTTGTGTATCAGTTTTATAGATGCAAGATATGTTAAAACACTAATCATATTAAAAATGAAAAGTGGGAGCACCCTAAAATAACCGAACAGACAGGTTAAGAAAAAATGTACAAATAAGATAGAATAGATCATCAGACTGTATTTTTGTCTGTCGGTAATATGTTGAATAAAGCTTAAAATTTTCTTGGTTGTTAAAGTTAACCGATTCATAAAAATATTATAGTATAAAAAACGGATATTGTAAATCATTTTTACTAAAACAATTGTTCGCTTACAGTTCGTCTGATATAATAAGTTCAGCGAATTGCATTCGCTGAACTGGAAGAATTCCATAGGAATTCTTCCCAAACGGGATAGAGAAAAAAGAGATGTTGCATTCGCTGAACTGGAGAAGAGTATTTTGGATAGAGAAGCATTTGAACAGGCAAAGCTTAAGGTACTGTTAAAACAGCATGATCCCCATGGATTTGGAACTTTGCAGGAGAAGACGGTTCATGCTGTAATGAAACTATATTATGAGCCTAATGAAGATTATCATGAAGTGCCGATAGAAGGGTATATAGCGGATATTTATACCGGTGAGCGTATCATTGAGATACAAAATGGTAATTTCAATAAACTGAATCCGAAGCTCGCCGCTTTTCTGCCGCTATATCCGGTGACGGTAGTTTTGCCGATCCCGCATAACAAATGGCTGATCTGGATGGATCAGGAAACAGGAAGCTTGTCTGATAAGCGAAAATCTCCTGTCACAGGATCTGTATACAGTGCTTTTCCGGAATTGTATAAGATCAAAAGCTTTCTGAAACATCCAAATCTTTCTTTTGCGTTCCCCTTGGTGGACGTAGAGGAATATCGTTTATTAAACGGATGGAGCAAAGACCGGAAAAAGGGATCTGAACGGTATGACAGAATGCCGGTTGCGTTGTACGATGAGATTGCGTTTGAACGTAAGGAAGATTTTGTTCAGGTCATTCCTTATGCGCTGGAGGATACCTTTACTGTCAGAGATTTTGCTAAGAGCGCTAAAATACATAAGGACCTTGCGCAGGTTACAATGCATATCCTGAATCATATGGACCTGGTGGACAGAATTGGTAAGCGTGGCAGGGAATATTTATATCAGGTAATAGATTGAGATAGCTGATTTGCAGTTAAAGGCTCGGAAATGAGGGATAGTATGAACGTGATGATTGTGATACATGGAATCTGCGTTATCGTATGCATGATACTGGTAATGATTGTTTTGAATTCCAAGACATCAGAGGCACAGAAGTGGCTTCTTGCTGGGACTGCTTTTGTAATGGTCAATGTGGTGGGATATTTCTTTGAATTGCAGAGTACAACTGTGGAAGGGATGCGCATATCAGTCAAGATACAGTATGTTGGTGCATGCTTCTGTCTGTTGTGCTTTTTATGCTTTGCAGATGTATATAATAATCATATCAACCAAAAACTGATTAATGGTATCAAGGCTTTCTATGTTGTTAATAATCTAATGATTCTGTTGTTGGTTTTTACATTTGAACATCATACGCTTTATTATAAGGCGGTTCATTCAGTTGTGCAAAACGGACAATGTTTCTGGATCTATACGCCGGGATTTTTTCACAGATGGTGGACGGTAATTACATTTACCATGGGTATTGTTATTCTGACAATAGCCATTTCCTCTGCCATGGAGCAAAAGGGAGAAAGACATCATGAATATACATTGATCATTTATGCGGCATCGATGCCTTTTATCTTTATGATTTTAAAGCTACTTGGTTTTACGGGATATTATGACAGCTTCCCATTTTCTATGACAATTACAGAAATTTTCCTGGTTGTTATTATCCTGCGGTATCGGCTCTTTGATGCTGTTATGACAGCAAAGGATATGGTACTGGAAGAAATTCAGGAGGGTATTTTCGTTCTGGACAATAATGGTGAGGCAATGTATTCAAATCGGGAATCTAATCGGATATTTCCGGGCATAAACCGGAAAAGGGATGAGAGGGTGCATCGTGAAATTGTTCAGTTCATCGAAGGACATCCTGATGGATTCATGCTGCAGGAACATTTCTACAAATGGCAGAGTACGGATATCAGGGATAATAACGGAATCCTTGCAGGAACCATGTATCGTATCATGGACATGACAGATAATTATCACTATACGCAGAAACTGATTGAACTGAAGGAGGATGCTGAGCGGGCTAATGAGGCAAAAAGCTCTTTCCTGGCCAATATGTCCCATGAAATCAGAACACCAATCAATGCGGTGCTTGGCATGAATGAGATGATTCTCAGAGAATGTGATTCTGATTCAATCAAGGAATATGCAGTAAATATAAACAATGCCGGTAAGACGCTGCTTTCCATTATTAACGATATTCTGGATCTGTCTAAAATAGAATCGGGTAAAATGGAGATCGTGGAAGCGGATTACGATGTCAGATTGCTGCTTACCGATATTGAAAATATGATATCCATGCGTGCGGAAGAAAAGAACCTGATATTTACCATAGATGCGGATGAAACAATTCCAACAGTGTTGTATGGAGATGAGATGCGCATTAAACAGTGCATCGTCAATCTGCTGACTAATTCAGTCAAATACACGCATAAAGGTTCTGTCTCATTGAAGCTTGATAAAACAGACAATAATGACGGCAGTATCAATCTTTGGGTGAGTGTTACAGATACCGGTGTAGGCATTAGGGAGGAGGAACTGCACAAGCTGTTTGAGTCCTTTATCCGGCTGGATATGATCAAGAACCGGAATGTGGAAGGAACAGGACTGGGTCTCAATATTACAAAGAAGCTGGTTGGCATGATGGGCGGCAATCTTACTGTAGAGAGTGTCTATGGCGAAGGCAGTACGTTTTCTTTTGTTATTGTGCAGAAGGTAGTGAATCCGGAAGGTATTGGCGATTATAGAAAAGGCGTCAAGAAGCTTATGGAGAAAACACTGAAACCGGCACAGACCTTTATTGCGCCTTCAGCAAATGTGCTTTCTGTAGATGATAATAAGGTCAATCTTGCAGTTGTCAATGGCTTCCTGAAGAAATTGAAGATACAGTGTGATTCGGTACTTAGTGGTATAGAGTGTATTCAGAAAGTTTCTGAGAAGGATTATGACATTATCCTGTTAGACCATATGATGCCGGAGATGGATGGAATTAAGACCCTGCAGAAACTGCAGCAGACAGAACTATGGCAGAGCAAGCATCCGGCGGTGATTGCATTGACGGCAAATGCTGTTGCGGGAGCAAGGGAAGAATATTTAAAGGTAGGTTTTACGGATTATCTGTCTAAGCCGATTGATTCCGTCAAACTGGAGGAGCTGTTGGCAAAATATCTTCCGCCTGACAAAATAGAAAAAGTCGAGGAATAATACTACTATATATGGTATTTTGCGCTTTTCAAACTACCAAATTTATGGTAAAATGTGCACGAAAGTAATAGATGAGGTGGCATATTTATGGCAAAGGATAACAAGTATGATGCTTCCAGTATTACCGTTCTGGAAGGACTGGAGGCTGTCAGGGTCAGACCCGGTATGTATATAGGAAGTGTATCTACCAAGGGTCTGAATCACTTGATATATGAGATAGTAGATAATGCAGTGGACGAGCATCTGGCCGGATACTGCAACAATATCCGTGTAACACTGGAAGCGGACGGTTCTGCTACCGTTGAGGATGACGGAAGAGGTATTCCCGTAGGCATGCATGAAAAAGGTGTCAGTGCGGAAAGACTGGTGTTTACGACACTTCATGCAGGCGGTAAATTTGATAATGAAGCATATAAGACAAGCGGAGGACTGCATGGTGTAGGTTCATCGGTTGTCAATGCTTTGTCTGAGTGGCTTCATGTAAAGGTGAAAAACGGCGGCTTTATCTATGAAGATAAATACGAGCGTGGTGTGCCGGTATTGGAATTAAAGGACGGACTCCTTCCCGTGGTTGGGAAGACGAAGGAGACAGGAACTACGGTTTCTTTTTTGCCGGATGACACTATTTTTGATAAGACAAGATTCAAAGAGGATGAGGTTAAGAGCCGTCTGCATGAAACGGCATATCTGAATCCGAATCTGACTATCATTTTTGAAGATAAGAGAAATGAAGAAACGGAACATATCGAATATCATGAGCCGGAAGGTATTGTTGGATTTATTAAAGATATGAATAAATCCAAGGAAACCATTCATGACGTGGTTTATTTTAAAGGGGAAAACGAAGGGATTACCGTAGAGGTAGCCTTTCAGTATGTCAATGAGTTCCATGAGAATGTATTAGGCTTTTGTAATAATATCTACAATGCTGAGGGCGGAACCCATCTGACCGGCTTTAAGACTATGTTTACCAACGTGATCAATACCTATGCCAGAGGATTAAATATCCTGAAGGAAAAGGATGTGAATTTTACCGGTGCGGATGTACGTAACGGTATGACAGCTGTGGTTTCCATCAAACATCCTGACCCGAGATTCGAGGGACAGACAAAGACCAAGCTGGATAATCAGGATGCGGCTAAGGTAGTCAGTAAAGTGACGGGTGATGAAATCGTCCGGTTTTTTGACCGTAATCTGGAGACATTAAAGAGTATTATCGGATGTGCGGAGAAAGCAGCTAAAATACGTAAGACAGAAGAAAAAGCGAAAACAAATCTGCTTACCAAGCAGAAATTCTCTTTTGATTCCAATGGTAAATTAGCCAACTGCGAGTCCAAGGATGCTTCCAAGTGTGAGATTTTTATTGTAGAGGGTGATTCCGCGGGAGGCAGTGCCAAAACTGCCCGTAATCGTATGTATCAGGCAATCCTTCCAATCCGCGGGAAGATTCTGAATGTGGAGAAGGCCAGCATCGATAAGGTTCTGGCAAATGCCGAGATTAAGACTATGATCAATGCCTTTGGGTGTGGATTTTCCGAAGGGTATGGTAATGACTTTGATATTAGTAAGCTTCGCTATGATAAGATTATTATTATGGCAGATGCGGATGTGGACGGAGCGCATATTTCAACGCTGCTTCTTACCCTGTTTTATCGTTTCATGCCGGAACTGATCTATGAGGGACATGTATACATAGCTATGCCGCCTCTTTATAAGGCTATGCCGTCTAAAGGGGAAGAAGAATACCTGTATGATGACAAAGCACTGGAGAAATATCGTAAGAAACATAAGGGTCCTTTTACCCTGCAACGATACAAAGGTCTGGGCGAGATGGATGCCCAGCAGTTATGGGAGACGACTCTTGATCCGGAAACAAGGATGATGAAACAGGTCGAAATTGAGGATGCACGTATGGCTTCTGAGGTAACGGAGATGCTGATGGGGACTGAGGTGCCGCCCAGAAAAGAGTTTATCTATCATCATGCGCAGGATGCAGAGCTGGATGTATAGAGGTGCGGTAAGAACATTAACGGAAAGAGGATAGAAAAAGAACCATGTCAAGTATAAACGACAGAATCATTAAAACGGAATATTCCGAGGTTATGCAGAAATCTTATATCGATTATGCTATGAGTGTTATTATAGCGCGTGCGCTGCCGGATGCCAGAGACGGATTGAAACCGGTACAGCGAAGAACGCTGTATGATATGTACGAGCTTGGAATACGTTATGATAAGCCCTATCGTAAATCGGCCCGTATCGTAGGTGATACCATGGGTAAATACCATCCCCATGGAGACAGTTCTATCTATGAAGCGCTGGTTGTGATGACCCAGGATTTTAAGAAGGGACTGCCGCTAATTGACGGGCATGGTAATTTCGGTAATATTGAGGGAGACGGTGCCGCGGCCATGCGTTATACGGAGGCAAGGCTTCAAAAAATTACGCAGGAGGCTTTTCTGGCAGATTTAGACAAGGATGTTGTGGACTTTATCCCTAATTTTGACGAGACAGAGAAGGAACCTACCGTATTGCCGGTTAAGATTCCGAATCTGCTGATCAATGGGTCAGAGGGTATTGCGGTTGGTATGGCCACCAGTATCCCGCCTCACAATCTGGCAGAGGTAATTGATGCTACCAAAGCGTATATGCTGGATGAGAATATTACCACGAGGGAATTAATGCGCTATATTAAGGGACCGGATTTCCCTACGGGCGGCATTGTAATCAATGAGGATGAGCTGTTAGAAATTTACGAGACCGGTGCCGGTAAGATTAAGATCCGCGGGAAAGTGGAAGTGGAGAAGGCAAAGGGCGGTAAGACCAATCTGGTGATTACGGAGATCCCATATACGATGATTGGTGCCAATATCAGTAAATTCCTAATGGATGTGGCTGCACTTGCAGAGACGAAGAAAACCCAGGATATTGTGGATATTACCAATCAGTCTTCCAAAGAAGGCATCAGAATTGTAATTGAGTTACGCAAGGATGCGGATGTTGAGAACTTCAAAAACATGCTGTATAAGAAAACTCGTCTGGAGGATACCTTTGGCGTCAATATGCTGGCGATTTCCAATGGCAGACCGGAAACGATGGGATTAAAGCAGATCATCAAAGAGCATGTGGATTTCCAGTTTGAAGTGACTACCCGTAAATATAAGAATCTGCTGGCAAAAGAGCTGGAACGTAAGGAGATTCAGGAAGGTCTGATTAAAGCCTGCAATGTAATCGATCTGATCATTGAAATCCTGAGAGGCTCCAAAGACCGTGCCATGGCGAAAGCCTGTCTGGTAGAAGGTAAAGTGGATGGAATTAAATTCAAATCCAAGGAATCTAAGGTTATGGCTGCACAGTTTATGTTTTCCGAGAAACAGGCTAATGCAATTCTGGATATGCGTTTGTATAAATTGATCGGTTTAGAGATTGAAGCGCTGATTAATGAGCATGAGGATACGATGGCTAACATTTACCGCTATGAAGATATTCTGGCAAGACGTGATTCCATGGCACAGGTTATTATGAATGAACTGGATGAGATTAAAGAGCAGTATAAGCGTGCCAGAAAAACACAGATCACAACAGCCAGTGAGGCGGTTTATGTGGAGAAGAAAGTGGAAGAGATGGATATTGTATTCCTGATGGACCGCTTTGGGTATGCAAAAACGATTGATCTGGCAACTTATGAAAGAAATAAAGACGCAGCCGATGCTGAGAACAAATATGCATTTGTCTGTAAGAATACGGGTAAGGTATGCCTCTTTACGAATACAGGACAGCTTCATACCCTTAAAGTGATGGATCTGCCCTTTGGTAAGTTCCGGGACAAGGGTGTGCCGGTAGATAATATCAGTAATTATGACTCTGCGAAAGAAACTATAATCTTTGCAGCAAGCCAGAGCGATCTGAATCTGTATCGTGTTATTTTTGCTACGAAACAGGCGATGCTCAAGATCGTGGACGGTGGAGAATTTGATGTGGCAAAACGTACTGTAGCTGCAACGAAGCTTCAGGATGGTGATGAGGTATTAAGCGTCGTAACCTATAAGGAACAAAAGAATATCGTCCTGCAGTCTAAAGAAGGATATTTCCTGCGTTTTACCATTGAGGAAATCCCTGAAAAGAAGAAAGGCGCTATCGGGGTGCGCGGTATGAAGCTTGGCGCAAAGGACGAAGTGGAGGCTGTATATTATACACAGAATGCCATGGAGCAATCCATTGAATACGGAAGCAAGCAGTTAGAGTTAAATAAGATTAAATTAGGAAAACGTGATGGTAAGGGAGTTAAAGTCAGGACATGAGAGTCATAGCGGGAAAAGCGAGAAGCTTGCGGTTAAAAACACCGGAAGGAATGGATACAAGACCTACCACGGACAGGATTAAGGAAACATTGTTTAATATGTTGATGCCTTATCTGCCGGATGCGGTATTTGTGGATCTGTTCAGTGGGAGCGGTGGTATTGGTATTGAAGCACTCAGCCGTGGAGCCAGACATGCCTACTTAGTGGAGAATCAAAAGAAGGCGCTTGATTGTATAACAGACAATCTGAACTTTACGCATCTTATGGATCAGGCAACGATAATGAAGCAGGATGTGCTAAGTGCATTGAGTTGCATCCATGAGAAGGAAGTGGATGTGATTTTTATGGATCCGCCCTATGGTCTGGGCTATGAGAAACAAGTGCTGAATCTTCTTAAGACGATGCCTTATGTGACGCCCAATACCCTGATCGTTATAGAAGCCTCTCTGGAAACAGATTTTTCTTATTTGGAATCTTTGGGATATGACAGGAAAAAAGAAAAATGCTATAAGTCCAACAAGCACATATTCTGTCAGAAACAATAAATCTATTTTTTATAAAAAATTTTAAAATAAATAAAGACATTTTACAAAAAGTGATTTATTATGATAGAAAAAGCTATTAAAAGAATAAATGAGGAACGGTTATGACAGCAGCGATTTATCCGGGCAGTTTTGATCCGGTAACCTATGGTCACCTTGATATTATCAGGCGTGCGGCTGAAATTTTTGATGAATTGACAGTAAGTGTGTTGAATAATAAAACAAAGACTCCATTGTTTTCTGTGGAAGAACGTGTTAAGATGTTAGAAGAGGCGACGAAGGATCTTCCGAATGTGACAATTGATTCTTTTAGTGGTCTGCTGATTGATTATGCGAAAGAGAAGAATATCCATGTAGCAATCAGAGGACTTCGTGCTATTACGGATTTTGAGTATGAATTGCAGATTGCGCAGACAAACAGGAAATTTTCCGGTGGGGATCTGGATACCATGTTTCTTACGACCAGTTTGGAATATGCATATCTGAGTTCATCAACTGTAAAAGAAATTGCCAGTTTTAATGGAGATATTTCTCAGTGCGTACCGGACTTTGTTGCAAAATTAATATATGAAAAATATGGATTAAAAGATAGGAGTTATTATGAGCAGTAGAATTGAACAACTGATCGATGAAATTGAAGATTACATTGATGGCTGCAAGTATCAGGCTCTATCCAAGACGAATATTATCGTGAATAAGGAAGAAATAGATGAGCTTCTCAGAGAACTTCGCATGAAAACGCCTGATGAGATCAAACGTTATCAAAAGATCATTACGAACAAGGAAGCCATTCTAAATGATGCCAGGGCGAAGGCAGAAGCACTGATTCAGGATGCAACGGTACAGACTAATGAACTGATCAATGAGCATGAGATTATGCAGCAGGCTTATGCACAGGCAAATGAAGTAGTCAGAATGGCTACCACGCAGGCGCAGGAAATTTTGAATAATGCTACGATAGAGGCCAATGGCGTGAGAACTTCTGCTATGCAATATCTGGATGATATGCTTGCAAACTTAGAAAATGCCATGACTGCTACTTTGGCAACCACAACAGAGCATTATGAGAGCTTTTACAATACAATCAACAATTATTGTGAGACTGTCAAGGCAAATCGTGCGGAACTGCATCCTGTGGAAGTGGAAAAGATGCTGAAGGAAGCAGAAGGGGATGGAGAGCCTGCGGAATTAGACTTGATGTAAATCATATAGCAATTATTGTAAGCCGGTTTCCTTGGAAGCCGGCTTATTCTTTACGTGACAGGGTAAATAGATTTGGAGTGAATGCATGATAAGTTTAAATAGAACAAGACGGAATCTGATGCAGTGCATATTTGCTTTGCTGGCAATAGTTTTATTTATCAGTATATGTGGTAAAACCGTGCTGGAAGTACAGGCGGATGAACCGGTGGTGGTTGTTATTGATCCGGGGCATGGCGGAGAGAATCTGGGCGGCGAATATGAGGAGTATATCGAGAAAGAAATGACTATGATCGTGGCGAATGCCATGAAAGAAGAACTGGAAAAATATGACGGTATACAAGTGTATATGACCAGATATGGTGATATTGAGGAGGACATGTCTCTGGAAGAACGCAGTGAATATGCTAAGAGTGTGGATGCAGACTTTATGTTCTGTCTGCATTTTAATTTGTCGGAACACCACACTTTATTTGGTGCGGAATGCTGGGTGTCTGCCTTTGGCGAGCAGTATAGCAAGGGTTATAGCTTTGCCAGCGTGGAGATGGAATTATTACAGGAACTTGGGCTATATTCGAGGGGTATCAAGACAAGGCTGAATGACAAGGGAACAGATTATTATGGTATTATCAGGACTGCCACGGAACGGGAGATACCCTGTGTCCTGATAGAACATTGTCATCTGGATCAGGAGAACGATCAGCCCTTTTATGATTATGATGAGAAATTGAAAGCTTTCGGAAGACTGGATGCCACGGCGGTTGCGAAGTATTTTAATCTGCGTTCGGAAGAACTGGCTGTGGACTACAGTGATTATCAGAATGTGGAGGTACCGGTGCCCGCAGGTGTTGTAAAACCGGATATGACGGAAACGGATGTCTGTATGATTGATGTGCTGGACCAGAACATGGAAACCGGTGAAGTTACAGTGCAGGTATCGGCTATGGATTATGACAGTGGAATGTTGTATTACGAATATAGCTATGATAACGGCGTAACCTTTTCACCATTACAGAAATGGGGGGATAAGTCTCAGGATACCATTACTTTTACCATGCAGGTACCGCCTCATATTGTGCCACAGATTATAGTAAATGGATATAATGGGTATGATCTGTATAAAACAAGTAATATGGTCTCCCTGCCATCTATGGACTACAAGACGGAGGAAGAAATTGCGGCAGAACTGGCCCGGCAGGAGGCACTGGAGAGTGCGGCTATGGCAGAAGCCCAGAAAAATTACAAAGATGCTACCTATGAGACGAAGCCAACAGAGCATAAGAAAACGGAGGAGAAATCCTCCTCTTTACTGTATTTTGCATGTGTATGTGCTGTATGTGCCATGCTGGTGCTTGGTATGGTTATTTCCATGTTATTGCTCTTTCGAAGCAGAAAACGAAGGCGTCGAAAGAGAAAACGACGCAGGCGATAATAGATTTTCCGGTTCAATGTATGAGCATTATCAATAGATAACAAAGTGTTGTAAGGGCGGTCTGTAGGATCTTATGCAGAAGGTAGGAACGGATGGACAGATCTGTGTGCTGAATCATGCCGTAGGTCTGGGCGATGCAGGATAATCCCCCAAAAGGAAGCAGTATCAGGATAGATATAAAAAGATGATGACTACCACGGTCAATACCACTTGTAATTTCCAATAGACAGTTTGACAAGTACAGGAAGGTTTTATTCAGATTTTGAAATGGCACAAAAAGGATATTAAGCAGGTTGAAAAAAACCATATATCCACCTAATTTGGCAATGCCGACCAATCCGGAGAGAACAGAACTGTCGATAGCGGCCAAAAGTGGCATTGGACAAGACGGGCTGCGTGTCGGTGATGGCGCTATAACGGTAATTGGATCAGAAGCCGGAATGAGAGGGCTTCCGATCCTGTGCAAAGTAGATTGAACAGATGGCAGAATACGCATAATAAGGATGCCGTATAGCAGAGGAATCCCGTACATGATGGCAAAAGGAAGAAGAGGTTTGTCGATGGAAAGGGAAGGAACAACATAGCTTAAGAAATAGATAGGTCCGATGTTGTTGCAAAATGCCAGCAGTTGACTGCTTTCTTCCCTGTCAAGTTTTCCTGCCTGACAGAGTTCACCAATAATACGTGCACCCATGGGGAAACCGCACAATAATCCCATCAGGATAGTATAGGAACCATTGGGTGAAGTAGCGTATAGACGATGGAGGAGCGGATGCGCAAAGCGGACAAACTTCTCTGTCAGATTCATGCGGATCATAATACCTGACAGGATCATAAAGGGAAGAAGTGTTGGTATCATTTTCTGAAACCACAGCATAAGTCCGGTGGATGCATATTTTAGAGAAAGTGACGGATAGCGTAATAACAGGTAGATCAGATAAAGAGATATCAGGGTAAACAGAATTTGATAAAGTGTATCGATCCATTTATGGAATATTTTCATGACAGGCTTCTTTCTGCGGGTTCTATATTATATATATTCATCCAAAGTGAGTAATAGTCGCAGAAACGGCAGAGAGATGTGTATGGTAAGACAACAGTGCAGACGCATGGGTTGCGTAATTGTCCCAAAACCGATACAATAGGAGAGCATTAATGCGTTTAGACAAGTTTTTATGTGATATGAATAAAGGAACCAGAAGCCGGGTTAAGAAGGATATTAAAGCAGGCCTTGTCACCGTAAACGGCATGGTTATCACAAAACCGGAATACGGGGTTAATGAGCAGACAGATACTGTCTGCTATAAAGATGTGACCTGTGTATATGAAAAATATGTTTACTACATGCTTAATAAACCGGCAGGGGTTGTATCTGCTACAGAGGATAAGCGGGAACGTACAGTTGTCGATCTGCTTGACAGAGAGGGACGTGGCGATCTGTTTCCGGTAGGACGTCTGGATAAAGATACGGAAGGACTTCTGCTCCTTACCAATGACGGAGAACTGGCACATGCATTGTTGTCACCTAAGAAACACGTGGAAAAGGAGTACGAGTGTCATCTGGCACATGCGTTGACCGCACAACAGATTGAGAGACTGGAGCAGGGTGTGGATATTGGTGAGAAAGAGTTGACAAAACCGGCCAAGGTATGTGTGCTGACCGATGAAGCGATATCACAATCAGCCGGAAAAAGCGGTGCCGCAGATGGCAGCATCATTACGTTAACGATTACAGAGGGTAAGTTTCATCAGGTAAAGAGAATGCTTCATGCAGTGGATAATGAGGTACTGTATCTGAAACGGATCCGAATGGGGAATCTGGTGCTGGATGAGAGATTAGAGAAAGGTGCTTACCGAAGATTAGAAAAATGGGAGATTACAGGTCTGGAATGATAAAGGCGGTAATATTTGATTTAGACGGTTCTTTAGTGGATTCCATGTGGATGTGGCATGCCATTGATATAGAGTATCTGGGTAGATTCGATATTGAGATGCCGGAGAAGCTGCAGGAGGAAATCGGCGGTAAAAGTTTCAGTGAAACTGCAGTTTATTTCAAAGAACGCTTTGAACTGCCGGATACACTGCAGCAGATTAAGGATGACTGGAACCGTATGGCATGGGACAAATATTCCCATGAGGTGCCGCTCAAGGAAGGTGTCACAGATGTACTGGAGTATTGTAAAAACCATAATATCCAAATGGGTATTGCTACCAGCAATTCCAGAGAACTGGTAGACAATATTGTATCCGTACATCAGTTGGAACAGTATATCAGCTGTATTGTCACAGGCTGTGAGGTTGCGAAGGG
>JALETS010000165.1 GCA_022781395.1 Lachnospiraceae bacterium
CATGCATCCCATGTTCCCAGCGCAGAGAGCACCAGTTCTGCCTGTACCATAGAATGTTGCATATCTATACAGATGGAGGGGAAAATTCCCAGAATCCCACATACCAGAAACTGAATACAGGACATCCTGACTCCGTCAACCTGTGGGGAAAAATAATCAATGACTAAAATATGAATGGAAAAAACAAAGGCACACAATAATACAAGGCCATCACTTAGCTGCACTGTAAAGCCATCCTTCAGACACAGAAAATAAAGACCGATTACTGCTACAAATACACTGACCCAGATATTCCAACTACACTTCTTCTTAAGAAATAAGCCCAGCAACGGTACGATCAATATGTAACATGCCGTCAGGAATCCTGCTTTCCCTGCTGTCGTACCATAATACATGCCAAGCTGCTGAAACGTACTTGCCACGAAAAGAATAACACCACAGGATATTCCACCCAGCCATAATTGTTTACTGTCTGCCGCAGTCTGCGTATCCTGTTTCGCTGCCCGTCTCCCCAGCAGTTTGATTACAGGCAGTAAAACCACTGCTCCGATCAGGGATCGGATACAATTGAAAGTATAGGGACCTACCGCATCTCCGCCTTCCCGCTGTGCAACAAAGGCAATTCCCCATATGAGTGCTGTCAAAACTAATAAAAGTGAATTTCTATATTCTTTTTTCATGTTATGTCTTCCGTTTTACAATCTTAGTATCTCATTTCTCAAATCAACTAATGTACCGAAGCAACTTTATCATATGTGAGCTTCGTTGTAAATAGAAAGACATACCGCTGATACATAATACCCTCCAGGCAGACCTCTCCCTCACAGACAAATCCAAGCTTCTCACACAGTCCGGCTGACTTCTCATTTCCTTTCATTACCAGTGCCTGAACCCTTTCCATGCCCAGTTCCTCTTTGGCATATGTCAGGATCGCAGTGCATACCTCATAAGCATACCCCTTTTGCTGCCAGGGTACCCCGATCACAAAACCAAGCTCCGGCAGGTCAAATCCCTCCCGCCAGCTGATACCGGCTCTGCCGATAACCAGCCCGCTCTTCTTCTCCTCAATCGTCCATATACCGTATCCATAGAAATGATACACCTTCTTAATATAATCCTGTATATAAGCAATCTCTTCATTACGGTCAGCATAAAGATCTTCCATGTATTCTGTGATGACCGCTTCCTTATATATCTGATAAAAAGCATCCACATCATCCATTGTCGTTTCTCTTATGATACAACGATTTGTTGTATAAATTGCCCAAGGCATACCGGCCAGACGCCGGTATGCCATATCAAGAGCTTCATAATCCATCTCTTCAAGCTGTTCTGCAATATAAAAATATCGGTTGCTTTCAAAAATCTCTTCTCTATTATAAGCATGCCTGTATGGAAGCACATAATATCCCTTATCAGAGAGTTCCCTGCATTTTACAGAAAGATCAGACACAAAGAGAACCTGTTCCGAATCTACATATTCCATTCTTATATCTTCTTTCACATTAGATGGATCATTAGTAATAATATTTTTAAAGGCATAATCGATATTATGCCTCCTTAAATCTGTCTCCAAATCTTCCAGCAGCGTCTGCCAGTCTATTCCTTCATATTCTTTTAATAAAAAAACAACCTTACAGAGCATGTACAAATCCCTCTTTACCTATTCTATCATTTCCGCTAGAATAGTATTAGCTATATTATATTATAAAAGAAAGGGAATACACAATGACACAGAATCCAATTGTTACATTTACTATGGAGAATGGCGACATCATCAAAGCTGAGCTTTATCCTGATATTGCCCCAATCTCCGTGAATAACTTTATTAGTCTGATTCAGAAAAACTTTTATGATGGTCTGATTTTCCACAGAGTCATTAAAGGCTTTATGATTCAGGGCGGTGATCCGGAAGGCACCGGTATGGGCGGTCCAGGTTACTCTATCCGCGGTGAATTTGCACAGAACGGCTATCCAAACGATTTAAAGCATACTGCCGGCGTTCTTTCTATGGCGAGAAGCATGCATCCCAACTCTGCAGGCAGCCAGTTCTTTATCATGCACAAGGATGCTCCTCATTTAGATGGTTCCTATGCAGCTTTTGGCAAGGTCACCGAAGGTATGGAAAATGTTAATAAAATTGCCGAGACGGCCACGGATTACTCCGATCGGCCTTTAGAAGAGCAAAAGATCAAAACTGTTACTGTAGAAACTTTCGGTGTAGAATACCCTGAACCTGATAAAATTCACGCAGGATTCTAAGGAATTTTATGGTACTTTAGTACAGCCTCGTTCACAATTTGTTCAAATTTAATTTAAAAAAACTTCATGTCAACAACATTTTTTAGACATTTCTGCAACGTATACTAATACCATAAGATAAAGCAAAGCAAGAAACACTTCAAAGTTAACTGATTAATTAAAACTTTTTCATAATAAATGCCAAGTAAAAGAAATTTTACTTGGCATCCTCCCTTTTATCGTTAATTTTTTGTTTTTCCGATATCCATGTATACAATTTTCTCTTGCTATACAAATTCCCATATGCTACAATATTAAAGAATTACATAACTTAATAAATCAGGTGTAAAACATCTTTGTGATTGGTCAGCGTAGACATCCTTGTATATGTCTGCGCTTTTTTATTCATAGGAAACCCTTATGATTTAGAAGTGCTGACCTTTGTGCCTGATAAATTACGAGGGAGGAAAATGTTATGGTAGAAATGATTACAAATGTGAACAATGCCATCAACGGATTCGTGTGGGGAATTCCAATGCTGGTGTTGCTCGTTGGTACAGGAATTCTAATGACCGTCCTGACCAAATTCTTTCAGTTGTCCCATATCGGACACTGGTTTAAGAATACTATTGGTGGTATTTTTAAAGACAAACACGTAACCAAACACACAGAAAAAGGGGATCAATCCATTTCCCAGTTTCAATCATTATGTACGGCTCTTGCTGCTACAATCGGTACCGGTAATATCGTTGGTGTTGCCAGTGCACTGATTGCCGGTGGTCCGGGTGCTATTTTCTGGATGTGGATTGTAGCCTTCTTCGGCATGATGACAAATTATTCCGAAAATGTTCTTGGTATTTACTATCGCCGTAAGAATCAGAAAGGAGAATGGTGCGGTGGTGCCATGTATTACTTAAAAGACGGGCTCGGCTCCTACAAAGGACTCAAGCAGGTTGGTGCCGTCCTTGCTGTTCTGTTTTCCATTTTCTGTCTATTAGCCTCTTTTGGTATTGGTAATATGAGCCAGGTAAATTCCATTTCAGCTAATATGGAAGCCGCTTTCTCAATTCCTCCATATATAACAGGTATTGTTCTGTTAGTTATCGCTGCACTTGTTATTGTCGGTGGACTGAAAAGAATTGCATCCGTCACTGAGAAATTAGTGCCGTTTATGGCAATTGCATATGTTCTCGGAGCACTGATCATTTTCTTCATGAACATTTATCAGACGGGGGCTATCTTTACTGCAATTATTAAAGGTGCATTCGGTCTTAGAGCTATTGGCGGTGGTATCGTTGGTTCCGGTGTGAAAATGGCTCTAACCTGGGGTATGAAACGAGGTGTATTTTCCAATGAGGCCGGTCTTGGTTCCTCCGTTATGGTACACTCCAATTCCAACGTAAGAGAACCTGTACGCCAGGGTATGTGGGGTATCTTCGAAGTATTTGCCGATACGATAGTTGTCTGTACCTTAACCGCTTTCGCTGTTCTCTCTTCCGGTCTTATTGACCTGGAAACAGGTGCGGTCTTAAGCGAAGCTTCAGGTTCTGCACTTGTAGGCGAGGCATTCTCTACAGTTTTCGGCAGTATAGGTCCTGCCTTCATTGCAGTGGCCATTCTGTTGTTTGCCTTTTCTACCGTACTCGGTTGGAGCCATTACGGCTCAAAGGCCTGGGAATACTTATTTGGTACAAAGTCCACTCTCGTTTATAAGATTGTATTTGTACTGATGATTTTCGTGGGTGCTACTATGAACTTAAGTCTTGCATGGGATCTGTCCGATACCTTCAACGGACTAATGGCTATCCCGAACTTGATCGGTGTCATCAGTTTATCGCCTATTGTCATGAAAATCACTAAGAATTATGTAGATCGTGTCTTAAAAGGAAAATCTGTAAAGCCTATGCTTTCCGTCTTCCCTGATATTAACGACGAGCACGAGAAAGAAATATAGAACATCTATTACAAAAACCCGCCTGAACGCTTCAGGCGGGTTTTTTCATTCATCTTATTGATCAGCTATTCTCAAGCCTTACCATCAGAACCAAGAACGTTAACAATCTTATGAGCAACCATATCCTTAACAGCCTGACGAGCCGGTTTCAGATACTGACGAGGATCGAAATGATCCGGATGCTCTGCAAAGTACTTACGGATATTACCTGTCATAGCAAGACGGATATCGGAGTCGATATTAATCTTACATACAGCAAGCTCAGCTGCTTTACGAAGCTGCTCTTCCGGGATACCTACAGCATCAGGCATGTTACCGCCGTACTGATTAACCATCTTAACAAATTCCTGCGGAACTGATGATGAACCGTGAAGAACGATCGGGAATCCGGGAAGCTTCTTGATAATCTCCTCAAGTACATCAAAACGAAGCGGAGGAGGAACAAGAATTCCATCGGCATTTCTTGTACACTGAGCTGCTGTAAATTTGTAAGCTCCATGAGATGTTCCAATAGCGATAGCTAAAGAATCACATCCTGTCTTATCAACGAACTCTTCAACTTCTTCAGGTCTTGTATAAGCTTCATTACCGGCTTCTACACAAACTTCATCCTCGATACCGGCTAAAGTACCAAGCTCAGCCTCAACTACTACGCCGTGTGCGTGAGCATACTCTACAACCTGCTTTGTTAAAGCGATATTTTCTTCAAAAGACTTGGAAGAAGCATCGATCATAACGGATGTGAAACCGCCATCGATACAGGACTTACACAGTTCAAAGCTATCACCATGATCTAAGTGAAGAGCGATCGGAATCTGAGGATTCTCCTGAACTGCTGCTTCTACTAACTTAACCAGATAAGTATGGTTAGCATAAGCACGTGCTCCCTTGGAAACCTGAAGGATAACAGGGCTGTTCAGCTCACCTGCTGCTTCTGTAATACCCTGAACGATTTCCATGTTGTTAACATTGAATGCACCAACCGCATAACCGCCATTGTATGCCTTCTCAAACATTTCTTTGGTTGTTACTAATGGCATTGTTTTTACCACCTTTCTTAATGATATGATTATTATGACCGGCTAAAAACCGGATATTAACTACCGCTCCTATTATACCCCAAAGCTTGGCCTTACGCAAACATATTCTATGAAAATCTGAGCAAATATGGCCAAACCGCTTTTCTTTTCACAGCTGTCCTTATTTCGGAACACGTATTTCCAAAGCTTTTGTCTTATTTTCTATCACAGCCTTCCTGGGTTCACCGCCAAATTCACCATCCAACGTCCACGCCAATGGCTCCTCAGACTCTACAACAATCCGCGATGCAGTAAAAGAATAGATATGCTCCGATTTTACCCGCTTATCCACCATGGCTACAATAATATTATTCAGTTCCAACGGATTAGACGGCTTTCTGATCAATGTAACCTCAAACACTCCATCATCCAGCAATACTTCTTTTCCTGTTCCCGTGATACCTCTAAAACCACCTATCGAATGGGAATTGGTTACCATTCCATATAAAAACTCTCCCTCAATAACCTGCTGATCACAGGTGATTTTCAAAGGATAAGAACGAATCGTAGGTAATGCTCTTACACCCTCCAGTAGATATGCTGCATGTCCCAGGACATTTTTGACATCCTGCTTTGTCTCATAGGATACATTGGTAAAGATACCAAATGCCGCCACATAAATAAAGCTGTCATTGTTAAAGGCACCGATGTCACATGCAAAGTTCTTTCCTCTGACAACCACATTCGCCGCCTTGATCATATTCTTAGGGATTTTCAGACTATTGGCAAAATCATTGGTACTACCTGCAGGCACATAACCGATCGGCAGTTTTTCCTCACACTGCATCATACCGGTTACGACTTCATCGAGTGTTCCATCACCACCACTGCAGACCACAATATCATATCCGGCACGACGCGTTTTAACCGCCTTAACTGCATCTCCCGATGCCTGTGTGGGATAGGCTGTCACTTCATATCCCGCTTTCACGAAAATATCAATAATATCGAGAAGATTACTTCTTATTTGTGCTTTCCCGGCTCTCGGATTGTAGATAAACAGCATCTTCTTGTCCATACTGAATCCCTCCCATATTAGGATCTGCCTGCCATCTGCTACAATAATATCATAAGCCACAATAAAATAGAAGAAAAAAAACGGCATAGCCTGTCGCTACACCGCTTGTACTATATTTATGCCTTATCAAATGTCATTCATGCTGCCTGTTCCTGATTATTTACCGCTGAGGAACTTTTCAATTTCTGCAACAGCAGCTTCTTCATCATTGCCGTCTGCGGATACGGTTACTTCTTCGCCGTTGTCGAGTCCCAGGCTCATCATACCCATGATGCTCTTTGCATTTACCTTTTTGGCACCCGAGTTAATGTACACCTTGCTATCGAACTGGCTTGCTACCTGTACGAGCATTGCAACCGGTCTTGCCTCCAATCCGGTCTCCAGTTTAATCTGGATAGATTTTTGAATCATAATATTCTCCTCCTTTATAACCTGATTCTATCAGCAATCTCACTTAGTCTGCGCAATCTATGATTTACACCCGATTTACCAACCGGTGGTTCCAGATGTTCACCCAATTCCTTTAATGCTGCATCCGGATATTCCAAACGGATCTCTGCCATTTGCCGGAGATTGTCCGGTAAATTTTCAAATCCATATCTGTCTCTGATCAGTTCAATATCTTCTATCTGCTTCGCTGCCGCAGTAACTGTCTTGGAAATATTTGCAGTCTCACAGTTAACACGTCTGTTAATAGAGTTACGCATCTCTTTCACAATTCTCAGGTTTTCCAGATTCATCAGAGATATATGTGCTTCCATGACATTAAGAAGATCAACGATCCCTGCTCCCTCTTTCAGATATACCACATCATATTTCTTGCGTTTAATAATCTTCGCTTCTATCTGAAACTCCTGAATAATGCCCTGAAGCTGTTCTGCCTGCGGACGTGTATTACAGACAAACTCCAGATGGTAACTTTTCTCCGGATCACTCATAGAACCTGCACACAGGAAAGCACCCCGAAGATATGCTCTCATACAGCAGGAATTCTTAATTAACAGAGCGTTAACCGGAGCATCCAATCTCAACCTGTTTTCTCTGTCATCCTTCAGATGCAGGGCCTGTATCACTTTAGCCTCTGACTTATCATCCGGCAAAATCCTTGTTTTTCCCTGTGCGGCTCTGCTTGTCACAACAACAGTTTCTATATTAAATGTTTTTTTAAGTAATGTAAAGCATTTTCTCGCAACTGCTTCATTTTCTGTCTCCAGGCATAGATGCAAGCCACTCTCGCAAGTACCTCCGGCAAAATGAAGTATGGCTGCCAATTCTGCCATCTGGCAATGCCTGGCTGAACTGATATGTGCCGCAAGTTCTTCTTTAACAGTCCCTGAAAAAGACATTCTCACACTCCCTGTTTAATATCCCTATGATACAGCTTTGTACCATAACTACCATGGTTCTTCATCTTAGCATAAAGCTCATTGGCCAAGGTTACACTTCTGTGTTTCCCACCGGTACAGCCTATGCCGATAACAAGCTGGTGTTTACCTTCCTTAACATAATTAGGAATAAGAAAATCCAACATGTCCACTAATTTCTGCAGGAATTCTCCCGCCTCCGGAAAACTCATGACATAGTCTTGCACTTCTTTGTCATTACCAGTTTTATGCTTAAGTTCATCGATATAGAACGGGTTGGGAAGAAATCTTACATCAAACACCAGATCCGCATCTGCAGGAATACCATTCTTAAACCCAAAAGAAAGGATATTCACCATCAAAGAATTGTATTCCTCATTGCGCACAAAAATATGATCAATCTCTTCCTTGAGCTCTCTTGTCAGAAGATTCGAAGTATCAATGACATAGTCTGCCTTCTGCTTAATGCCCTGAAGGATTTCACGTTCCTTCTGAACACCTTCCTCTACCCTGCCCTCCGGTGACAATGGATGAAGTCTTCTCGTTTCTTTATACCGTTTCAGAAGAACCGCATCACTCGCTTCCAGAAAAAGAATCTCGAATACATAACCGGTTTCCTTTAATTGCTCCAAAATCCTCTGTGCATCATCAAAAGACTGATCCGCTCGCACATCCAGTCCTAATGCAACCTTATTGATCTCACTGTTTGGAGTTGCGATCAGATCAACAAACTTTTCTATTAACGGAACAGGCAGATTGTCTACACAGTAAAACCCAACATCCTCCAACATTTTCATGGCAGTTCTTTTTCCGGAACCACTCATACCGGTCACAATAACAAATCTCATAATGCCTCCTCCTTGCCAGCTCTACACATTAACCGGCAAGATTATCCTACGTGCCAATACATTATCTCTGAAAAACACAACTCTATACTAAAAATCTCCCAGAAAAACAATCTCCGGTTCCAGCATCACGTGGAACCTTTCCTTCACACGTTCCTGCACTTCTTCTATCACTTCTTTAATATCCGCGGCCGTAGCCTTACCGGTATTCACAATAAAACCGCAATGTTTGTCAGAAACCTGGGCACCGCCAATCCGATAGCCTCTCATACCGGCATCCATGATAAGTTTACCTGCATAATATCCTTCCGGACGCTTAAAAGTACTGCCTGCACTGGCATATTCCAGCGGCTGTTTGCTCCTGCGAAGGACTGCCAGTTCTTCCATTTTGGCTGCAATCTTCTCCTGATCTCCCACGGCAAGCTGTAACACCACTTCTACAACAATAAAAGGCCTGTTCTTGATGATACTGGTACGATAACCGAATTCCATCGTATCATTATCCAAAGTCAATATCTGTCCGTCCCGGTCCATGACCCGTACCGACTCTACAACCTGTTTCATCTCGCCTTCATATGCTCCGGCATTCATAACAATGCCGCCTCCAATGCTGCCCGGTATTCCAGCCGCAAATTCCAGTCCGGTTAGACTGTGTTGTTTTGCAGTCATTGCTACTTTCGACAGAAACGCTCCCGCTTTGACAGTCACACGGGTGCCTTCTACCTGAATCTGTTCCATTTCTTCTCCGAATTTAACGACCATACCGCGGTATCCCTTATCGCCCACCAGCAGATTACTTCCATTGCCCAAAATAAAGTACTCTTGTTCGATCCGGTTCAAATACGGAATCAGCCGGGCAAGTTCATCCTCATTCTGTACAACAAGGATACATTCTGCCTCTCCACCTACTCGAAAAGTAGTGTACTTGCTCATCGGCTCATGAAACAGAATACGTTCTCTCGGAATAATTGTCTTAATATAGTCATACATTGATGCGCTCAATCTACACACCTGCCTATTTCTTCAATATTATGCTGTCCTGCGTAACACTCTATCCATGTTACTATTATATTCTACCTTAATATGTTCCGTTACCAACTAAACTATGTATAAACCGCAAGGCACATGCCATCATTGACAAGTGCCTTGTTCTCATTCATCTGTTTTATATTAGTCTAACACCATCTTGGCTGCGCCATAGATCCCTGCGTCATTTCCCAAAGTAGCCAGTGCAAATTCTGTATTCCTGCATGCATGGAAAACCGTCTTCTCATAAGAAGGTCTGATGTATTCAAATAATACTTCTCCTGCCTTGGATACACCACCGCCTATTACAAAAATCTCAGGATCAATGACCCCTGCAATGATTCCCAGGCCCTTTCCAAGATAGTCGCCGAATTTCTGAGCAACCTCGATTGCCAGTTCATCTCCGGCTTTTACAGCATCAAACACAGTCTTGGCAGACACCTCTCCGGTTCGCAGTACACTGTCCTTATCACTCGCCTTTAACGCCCTGTTAGCCAGTCTGGTAATACCCGTAGCGGATGCATATTCCTCCAGACATCCGAAGTTACCGCATCCACATGCCTCGGTCTCGTTATCCTCTACATGAAT
>JALETS010000194.1 GCA_022781395.1 Lachnospiraceae bacterium
ATTCCGGACATAATGAACAGTCCTGCTGCACAGGAAACTATCGCTGTCAGAAACGTGATTACACTCATGCCCGTTCCATTATTAACGCACTTCTCCTCAGGCACGGTAAGCTTCTTACCGGTAAACAACGCAATCAGAAAAACAAGCAAAACAATAAGCTTCAGATCAAGATATGCAAGAATTCCTGTCACAAGCCCTACCAGAACAGCACCACAGACTGCCATAGGTTTATTAAACCGATTATTGCAGTAATCTTTAAGATATGCCGTAATCAATAACAGCCCACACATATATAACATAAAAACAAAGCACTCTGGAGAAAGATTATACATCTCGCTTAAATAAGTGCCTGAAAATGACAGATATACGAGAACGACACATGCAGCCAGCTTTCCGACCGTCTTTCTCACAACCACATAAGCTGAAACGATAGAAATCATTTGTATCACAGCCTGCAGCAATACTGCGGATGCAATCCGGTTTCCCAAGAAAAAGCATACTGCAGAGATACACATTACATACAAATATCCCGCTCCATGGGATAATGGCTCCAGCGTTTCTCCCGCCCGTACCAGAGCCATGTCATAATAACTTGCATAAGGCACCTTTACAATATCACAGATAGGTGCCGGTACGGCAAGAGCCGAATCAAAATACGTCTCGGAATATAGGACGGACGATATCCGGAACAATATCCCGAAGACCACTGAGATTGCAACCACAAAAAATTCCAGCATATTTGCAGTATGCATATGCATGACATATTTCTTCCGTATCATCTGCGATATAATTCTTATACCCCAGTAAGCGCCCACAGCTATCGGGAAAATCAGCAGACCGCCAATTCTGGCCATGGAAGAGGAAATATATCCTGCAAACAGATCAAATCCCATAAAGGTAAGCAGCATAATGCAGAGTCCCGCATACACCGCCCACAGCACATAGCTGAACCATGTTTTACGATAAGTCATATCAAATATTCCTCTTTATTCTATACCGGATAAGGCCTGCTCCAAATCCGCAATAATATCATCCACATGCTCAATTCCCACAGAAAGTCTTATAAGATCCGGTGCAACGCCAGCTTCCTTAAGCTGCTCATCATTCATCTGTCTGTGTGTATGACTTGCCGGATGAAGTACACTGGTTCTTGCATCTGCCACATGCGTAACAATAGCTGCCAGCTTAAGCTGATCCATCATTCTTGATGCCGCTTCTCTTCCACCTTTTAAACCAAAAGAAATGACTCCACAAGTACCGTTAGGCATATACTTCTGAGCAAGTTCATAATAGCGATTGCTCTTAAGTCCCGGATAATTTACCCATGCCACCTTCTCATGTGCCTCCAGAAATTCCGCAACCCTCTGCGCATTATAACAGTGTCTCTCCATACGGAGCGGCAGTGTCTCCAGTCCTACATTCAAAAGAAAAGCATTTTGCGGTGACTGGATCGATCCCAGATCACGCATCAACTGACTGGTCGCTTTGGTAATGTAAGCTGCTTTTCCAAACTTCTCCGTATAGGTAATTCCATGATAGGATTCATCCGGCGTACACAGCCCCGGAAACTTATCAGGATATGCAGTCCAGTCAAAATTGCCCGAATCCACAATGCAGCCACCTACAGACATAGCATGTCCGTCCATATATTTAGTTGTGGAATGAGTTACAATGTCTGCTCCCCATTTAAAAGGATTGCAGTTGATGGGTGTGGCAAAAGTATTGTCTACAATCAACGGCACCTGATGATCATGTGCCAGCTTCGCAAATTTCTCAATGTCTAATACAACCAGAGCCGGATTCGCTATCGTCTCAGCGAATACACACTTTGTATTGGGACGGAATGCCTTTGCGATCTCTTCAGCCGGTGCATCAGGATCTACCACAGTACACTCAATTCCCATTTTCTTCATCGTACAGGTCAACAGATTAAAGGTTCCGCCATATACCGTTGCAGACATGACTACATGGTCTCCTGCCTCACAGATATTAAACACAGCATAATAGGTAGCCGCCTGTCCCGAAGAGGTAAGCATTGCTGCTACACCACCTTCCAGTTCGCAGATTTTTGCTGCCACACAATCATTGGTTGGGTTCTGCAGTCTGGTATAGAAATAACCGTCTTCCTCCAGATCAAAAAGTCTTCCCATCTGCTCGGAAGACTCATATTTAAAAGTAGTACTCTGATAAATCGGCAGGACACGCGGCTCTCCGTTCTTCGGTTTCCATCCTGACTGAATGCAGATTGTTTCTTTGCGGTACTGTTTACTCATCCTTTATCCTCCGCTTATTCATGCTTATGTTGATCTGTAACCATATATTCTTCCTTTAATTCATTCATCATGACTTCATAAAGGCTCCTGCACTGCTCATTCCGGTTATGTTCCACCAGTTCAACGCATTTTTTAATATAATGGTTCCAAAGATACAGGTATTTTTCTTCCGGGGATGCTTCTTTGGCAATCCTTTTGACAATAGTCGGTGCAATATCATAATATTCATGCACTACTGCTTCTCCGTCTTCCTGTCGTAGCAGATACTCATCACGGTACCGTTTCATAAGTGCTATTTCTCTACAGTCCTGCGGTTTTTGCATACCCTGACATACCGCTGTCGTTACGAAACAAAGCTTCTGTTTAAATCCACTCTTAATAGACTCATAGTCTGATACCTGAATATGATTTTTGAAACTGACTGCCCATCTGTCACAAATGGCCGTTGTCAGTTTTTTCATATCCTCTTCCCTGCCTCCGCACTGTCGCTGATATGCCACAATTGCCGGCAGAAAATAAGACACCATATAAAGATTCAGATTTAACTGCATGGTCTCCCGTTTCGTCCTGTTCTTCGCAGCAGCTAACATCTCTTCCGCTTTGACTGCCAGGCAATCCGCTGCCGCTTCTCTGTTTCTATCCTGCTCTTCCAACGGAACTTCCTCTGCAGAAATCTCATTTAACTGACTAAATACAGAAGCATTATCCTGCAAATATTTCTGAAAAGATTCCTCATAGGTATCCCTTTTAAATTCTTTAATTCTCAGATCCGCCTGTTCCAGTATAGCTGCAATCTGATCAAGCATTTTCTTATCCATCTATACTAATAACCATGCCCTTCTCTCAGCCTGCAAACAATTACTCGTCCCAGTTATGATATACAGCCTGTACATCATCATCTTCTTCCAGCAGATCCAATGTTCTCTGCAGGTTCTTAATCGCAGTCTCATCTGTAAGCTCCACCCAGTTCTGCGGGATCATCGTTACCTCAGAAGAAATCGGCTCAATACCTGCCTCCTTCAAAGCGGCATCCACTGCACTCCACTGGTCAGGATCGGTGTAAATCTCATAGCTGTCCTCTTCCTCGGCAAAATCTTCCGCTCCTGCATCCAAAGCAGTCATCATCAGATCATCCGCATCCATATCGCACTCTTCCTTGTCAACAATGATAAGTCCCTTCTTATCAAACATAAAGGATACACAACCCTGTGTTCCGATACTTCCCTGTCCTTTTGTAAATGCGCTTCTTACATTAGCTGCCGTTCTGTTCGTATTGTCTGTTAAAGCATCAACGATAATAGCAATACCATTGGGACCATATCCTTCATAAGTTACATATTTATAGTTAACGTTACCACCCTCACCGGCAGCTTTCTTAATTCCTCTGTCAATCGTATCATTAGGCATATTATTGGCTTTCGCTTTGGCAATCACCTGCGCCAGCTTAAAGTTATTGGCCGGGTCCGGTCCGCCTTCCTTAACAGCTACCGCAATTTCTCTTCCGATAATCGTAAAGATTTTGCCCTTAGCCGCATCATTTTTCTCTTTCTTATGCTTAATATTTGCAAATTTTGAATGTCCTGACATAATTCTGTCTCCTTTGTTTCTGATTTTCTCTAGATATATATATTATCATTTTTGAGGTTCTTCTTCAACCGTATTTCCTTCCTTTTCCATTTCCCCGGTCTGTTCCACGATTTTTTGAGCCGCAACACTCTGTATCATCATGTCTTTAACCTCCAGAATCCGGAACTGATATCCCTCAAATTCAAACTCAAATTCTTCGCCTTCTTCCGGGATATGCTCTAAACGGGAAATAACAAATCCATTGACCGTATCAAAGGGCTCTTCCTCAAAATCAATTCCCAGCTTCTTCCCCAGGTCCTCTAAAGGCATCATTCCCTGAATGACATATTCATCTGTGCCGTTTTCTTTGATATAAACCGATTCCTCATCATATTCATCCTGAATATTACCTACAATTTCCTCCAGGATATCTTCTAATGCTACAAGTCCGGCCGTCTGCCCATACTCATCAATCACAATGACCATCTGGATTTTTTCTGCCTGCATTACCTTGAGAAGATCATCAAGCTTTCGTTTCTCTGTAATAAAAACAGGCTCCCTGAGCAGGCCTCTGATCTTACCGATAGGTCTGTTCTTCATCCGCTCATTCATCTGCATACGCATGACATCCTTCAGATGCAGAATTCCCACAATATGATCTATCGTTCCGTCATATACCGGAAACCGGCTGTTATGAGCTTCCAGAATAAATGCCGCTGCTTCCTGCAGAGTCATCGTACAGTCAATCGCCACCAGATTATTCCGGTTAATCATAATATCTTTGGCCTCTTTATCCCCGTATTCAAAGATATTATTGATCATTTCCGCTTCACTGGCCTGCAGAATGCCCTGTTCATGACCTACATTGACCATAGAAAGAATCTCTTCCTCCGTCACATCTTCCTGATCATCCGCATTACGGATACCCAACAAATGCAGCACGATTTTAGAGGTAATATAAACAAGACCCGTAAAAGGAGAAACAATCCGCACATAATAGTAAAAGGGTGTAATCAGACAGGCAATCCATTTGTCCGAATATTTGGATGCTGCTTTCTTCGGTACTAAAACTCCAAACGTCATTACTATGTATAGAAGGAAGATTGTTACCACAACCGCCGTCACTGCTGCAATCGAACGGACATGCCAGTTCTGCAGACCGCTTATATGATTGACAGCCATCCGGTACATGACATAACCAAAATAGCTGTTAACACGATACAGAATCAATGCGCCTAACAGGAGGTTTGTTGTAATCACTCCAAGCTGAATTGCATTGGCATATTTGGCATGATTATCCAACAGATACGAAAGCCGTTCCCTCTTTCTTCTCTGATTATCAGTTTCCTCTGCTTCTTCCCTGTCGCTATCTTCACTCTCTATTACCTTCCGGTTCTGCATGGCAGAACTGAAACCGTAGAAAAGCATCTCAAGAATAAGAAGAATTGCAAAGCCAAAAATACTGTTACTACTCGCGCCACCGTCGTCCATATTAAATTCTTTCCTCTCTTTGTAAATAAGTATTCTGAACCTTTTCAAAATGTTCTTCAAACTAATATACCAAGTAATGAAATACGTGTCAAATGCCGGTCAACTTATGTATGAAGTTCAAGGCTGACCATCAAACCTTCATTCACTGCCTGCATAATATCCTGATCCAAATGACAGACTCTGTCCTTCAATCTTCTCTTGTCAATTGTTCTGAGCTGTTCCAGCAAAATGACAGAATCCTTGACCATATCGTATTTACTGGCATTTAATTCAATATGCGTAGGCAGCTTTGCCTTGTTCATTTTCGAAGTTATGGCAGCACAGATTACCGTCGGGCTATGCTTATTACCTACATCATTCTGTATGATCAATACCGGTCTTACGCCTCCCTGCTCAGAACCGATTACCGGTCTCAAATCCGCATAATAGATATCTCCTCTTCTCATTACCACACACTTCCTTCAATCATTCTAGCAATCTCCATATGTCCCTGACTCTGACATATGTGTTTTCCAGCAATAGTATTGCCAGTTTCTCTAAGGGTATACATGATAATTCATTCCGCAGGATAATCTGTTATCTGATGAAATTCCGACACGGACTCTATTCTATTTACCTGTAATCTTCATAGTAGTCTTTAGAGGAAACCATGACACCATCTTTCATATAGACACGCGGAATCCTTTTGCCCAGATCACAGGCAAGCTCATAGTTGAATCTGCCGGACAGTCCTCCCAGCTCTTCCATTGTAATCTGCTCTGCTCCGTCAGTACCGATGAGAGTCACTTCATCTCCCTCCTGCGCATCCGGAATATCCTCCACGCTTACCATAAACTGATCCATGCAGACTCTGCCCAGAATAGGTGCCTTCTTGCCCCGGATAAGAACATGGCCTTTATTGGACAGTCCTCTCGGATATCCGTCTCCATATCCCACCGGAATGGTTGCCACACGCATTTTCTTCGGCGTTACATAGGTGCCCCCATAGCTGATTGCCACACCTTCATCCACTTCCTTGATATAGACAATATGACTCTTCAGCGTCAGAGCCGGCTTTAACGGCACAATGTCCCTGGACACTTCGTCAGACGGCCACAGACCATATAATGTAATACCGGCTCTGACCACATCCATATTAGCCTCCGGCAGTTCCACGATACCCGCACTGTTAGAACAATGCTTTACCGGTATGGAATAATCAAAAGATTTCTCTATCTGTCGTATAAATTCCCGGAATCTGTCGAGCTGTTTTCGTGCACAGGATTTATCTGTCTCATCCGCTCTTGCAAAATGGGTAAAAATACCCTCAAGCTCTATTCCTTCCGTATGTAACACCTTATCCACAAAAGCAAGCCCGCTTTCATCCGGCCGGATACCGACTCTGGTCATGCCTGTGTCTACCTTGATATGCACCTTAACAGTCTTATGAAGTCTCGCTGCGCAGGCAGCAAGCTCATCAATAGTATCCTGACGAAATACAGCCGGTCTGATCTCCTGACGTATCAATTCCTCATAACAATATGGAAACGTATATCCCAGAATCAGAATCGGCTTTGTAAGTCCGGCATGACGCAGGATCAATGCCTCCTCCGCAGTCGCCACAGCATAACCGAACACGTAATCCAGCTTCTCCAGTTCCCTTCCGATGGGTACAGCGCCGTGTCCATAGCCATCTGTCTTAATGACACCGATCATTCTTGTGCCCGGTTTCAGATTGGCATGCATGTGCTCCATATTGTAGCATATTGCATCCAAATCCACTGCCGCATACACCCTTTGATATTTCTCTAACATTGTAATCACCATGCCTTTCTCTCAACCTGCAGACTTTGGATCTGTTCCTATTCCATTACCCGGCTGATCTGTTCTACGATATCCGATGCCATCATAGAATGTTTTGTTACTTTCTGCGCTGCCAGATCTCCTGCCGCTCCGTGCAGATATACTCCACAGACCGCAGCCTCCATACCATCCATATTCCGGGCCAGAAGCCCTGCTATCATTCCGGCAAGCACATCTCCGCTTCCGGCTGTTGCCATACCATCATTTCCTGTCGTATTCAGATAATGCTCCCCGGCACCCGGCGCAGTCACTACCGTTCTGGCATCCTTACATACGACAACCGCATGCATACGCTCTGCCAACTCTAAAGGATATTGTAATAAGTTTTCCTTAATTTGTGAAATGCTGCAGCCGTATAGTCTTGCAAACTCTCCCATATGGGGTGTCAGTACTATCGTTCTTCCACCTCTTCCCACATCGGCTGCCAGTTCCTGCAATTTCGGTTCTTCGGCAAGCAGATTCAGCCCATCAGCATCTATCAGAAGGGGAAGTACACTTTCCGACAGACATTTTTCAAGTAAATAGTGCGCCCATCTTCCGGTACCGATACCCGGTCCGATCAGAATGGCATCTGCCCAGCTAAAAGCTTCCTGCAGGCTCGCTTCAAACTGCTCCTGCTCATACCGGTCTGCCGTTTCCCCATAAGTAAGCAGCATACTCTCAGGCACCGCCTGTAAAAAGACATCCCGGTTCTCTGTGACGGTAACCGTCTTAACCATACCAACTCCCATGCGGAAGGCACTTCTTGCCGACAAAACTGCCGCACCGCAGGCATGACTGCTTCCTGCGATTATCAGCACCTTGCCGAAGGTTCCCTTATTCCCTTCTGCCTTCCGGGCCGGTAGAAGTGTCTTCCCGGACTCATCGCGCAACGTGTACCAATGCGGCACATCTCCCAGGAAACTGTGCTCATTGATTCCCATTTCCCTGCAGACAACATTACCGCAGTAAGAAGCAGCTTCATACAGAATCTGCCCGAGCTTATAAAACCCATAAGTAACCGTCATATCAGCCTTTACGGCACACCCCAGAATCCTGCCGTCATCGGCACACACGCCTGAAGGAATATCCACGCTGCATACAAACCCGTTTATACGGTTTATACCGGCAATAGCTTCTGCATAGATTCCAGTTACCTCTCTTGATAAACCGATGCCAAACAAAGCATCCACTACTATATCATATTCATCATTCTCTATTGCGTCCTTGACAGACATACCATATTTTGACAGGATCTCCATCTGTACGGATGTCTCCCTGCTGCATTTTGTACGATCGCCAATCATGACTATTTCAACCCGGTATCCCTGCAACATCAACAGCCTGCCTATCGCCAGCCCGTCTCCACCATTGTTGCCACAGCCTGCCACAACCAGCACTTTGTTCTGTTTCACCGGGCAGACTCTCTGTATTTCCTCTACCGTTACGAGGGCCGCCCGCTCCATCAGCACAAGAGCGGGTATTCCAATCTTCTCTATAGTATTTGCATCATAGTGCTTCATCCGGGAAGCTGTCACCAGATACTGTTTCATAGATTCTCCTCTCTGAGATTATTCCTGCAGCATACATGCCTCTACAAAGGAAAAGCGTCAAAATCTCATGATTTCGACGCGTCCTCATTGACTTTTTTCTGCTCAGTCTCTTCTTTTTCATTCTTTGTAGAATCGACTTTCTTCTTATACTTTTCTTCCGGATTATATTTCATATCAAATAACTCAATCACATCCGCGCCGAAAATATCATGCATATAGGAATACAACTGACGGTTCATCGCTTCCTTCTCCTGTTTGCGAATCACCTTTTTCTTCAGTTCACGACGGATATTGCCAATCCATTCCTCAACGGTCTCCAGTTCTGTCGTATTCTGCTGTATCCTCTTATAGCATACTTCCATCGTCACCAGCATCATCTTGTTATTCAGCTGATTGATTTGTCTTGGAAGTTCAACCATCTCTTCCTCATAGGCCTCCAGCTTCTCATTGCAGTCATTGATCAGGCGCTTATGATCTGCCATGTCTTTCTCCTGCTTCTTGGTAGGATGCTGTCCCATCTCATCTGCCAGAACCACGATTTCATCCATCAGCTTCTTCTTCAGCTTCTTGATTTCCTTACTCTCGGTATTGACCTTGCCCTGGCGTTTGAGCAGATTATTCATCTCCTTCTCCATTCCTTTGATCTCAGAAGAATACTCTGCCTGCGTAAAAAGCTTATGCCACTTGTTATCTAATACTAATATAGGAATTTTTTTGCCTATCAGTGCCGGTTGAAACACTTCCTCCGTTCTCGACATAGCCCTGAATCCCCTTCTTCCCTAATAACTTCTCAACTGTCCGATTTCTATGTATTATGAGATGACAGATTATAAGACAGCTTCATCAGACTGTCGGACAGATGCACATTCTCTACCTGAATCTCCTTGGGCACATGCAAATCCACATGAGCAAAATTCCAGATACCTTTAATGCCATAACTGACAAGCTGTTCTGCCACTTCCACTGCACTGTTCTTGGGTATGGTAAGAACTGCAATGTCGATATTATTCTCTCTGACAAAGCGCTCCATCTCCTGCATAGGGCGCACCGGAATCCCACGGATCTGTTTCCCGTAAATATCCGGATTGTTATCAAAAACACCCCGGAAAATGAAACCTCTACGTTCAAAATTCATATAATTGACCAATGCCTGACCCAAATGACCCGCACCGATAATAATCAGGTTGTGTTCCTTATCCAGACCCAGAATCTTGCCGATCTCTTCATATAAATAGCCCACATTATAGCCATAGCCCTGCTGACCAAAACCTCCGAAATTATTCAGATCCTGCCTGATCTGCGAAGCAGTTACCTGCATAATGTCACTTAGTTCCTGAGAAGAAACCCTCTCTATACCTTCATCCTTCAGTTCTCCCAAATACCTGAAATATCTGGGCAGACGACCGATCACGGCCTGTGAAATTTCTTTTTCCTCCACGCCGCTTCCTCCCCGACTTTTCTTGATGCATACCATCGGATTATGTTGCATCCGGATGCGTATACATTTATAGGATAAGTATACAACTCTGTTAAAAATATGTCAATGAATTGACAGTTCCCGTTTCCACTTGTAAACTGACACTGAAAGGTTAGGTAATAAAACATGATACTTTCTGTTAGCAATATACATAAATCCTTTAATGAGGTGCCCATTCTCAAAGATGTTTCTTTTCATATAGAAGATTATGATAAAGCAGCCATCGTAGGTATTAACGGTGCCGGCAAGACTACCCTTCTTCGCATTATCATGGGAGAATTGTCTGCCGATGAAGGTATCGTAACGCTTGCCAAAAACAAAACCATAGGGTATCTGTCCCAGCATGAAGCAGTATCCGGTGAAAATACTATCTATGAAGAACTACTTTCAGTGAAACAGGATATTCTTGATATGCAGCAGAAAATGCATTCCATTGAGCTGCAGATGAAAACTGCAACTGACGAAAAGCTGGATCAGTTAATGAATACCTATGCCGGCCTGACCCATGCCTTTGAAGCTGCAAACGGCTACGCCTACAAAAGTGAGTTGACCGGTGTATTAAAGGGACTTGGATTTACCGAAGAAGAATTCTCCAAATCAGTCTCTGCCCTTTCAGGCGGTCAGAAAACCCGTGTGGCACTTGGAAAGCTGCTCTTACTGAAGCCGGATCTGATTATCCTGGACGAGCCTACAAACCACCTGGATATGTCTTCCATTACCTGGCTGGAAACCTATCTGCTCAATTATAAAGGCGCCGTCATCATCGTATCCCATGACCGGTATTTTCTGGATCGTATTGCCAATAAAGTGATTGAGCTTGACCGTTCCAAAGCCACCGTATTTACCGGGAACTACTCTGACTATGCTGCCAAGAAAGAAATCCTGCGTGTGGCAGAATACAATGCTTATATAAAACAGCAGACTGAAATCAAACATCAGGAAGAAGTCATAGAAAAACTGAAATCCTTCAATCGGGAAAAATCTATCAAGCGGGCTGAAAGCCGGGAAAAAATGCTTGATAAAATAGAATTATTGGATAAACCCACAGAAGTCCGCGCAGACATGCACCTGAGATTAGAACCGAAGCAAGTCAGTGGCAACGATGTTCTTCATGTGGAGCATCTTTCCAAAGCTTTCGGTTCTCTTACACTGTTTGATGACCTCTCCTTTGATATTAAGAAAGGAGAACACGTAGCCATCATCGGCGATAACGGCACAGGCAAAACAACAATCCTGAAGATGATCAACGAGCTTCTGCCTGCTGATGGCGGTACCATACGGCTTGGTACAAATGTCCAGATTGGATATTATGACCAGGAGCATCATGTACTTCATATGGAGAAAACCCTGTTTGAAGAAATATCCGACGACTATCCTTCCCTGACCAACACAGAAATCCGCAATACACTGGCGGCATTCCTGTTTACGGGAGATGACGTTTTTAAAACAGTCAAGTCCTTAAGTGGTGGTGAGAGAGGCCGTATATCCTTAGCAAAGCTGATGCTGTCGGAAGCTAATTTCCTGATTTTGGATGAACCAACCAACCATTTGGACATTGTCTCCAAGGAAATTCTGGAAGATGCGCTCAATGGCTATACCGGTACTGTGTTGTATGTATCCCATGACCGATACTTCATTAATAAGACTGCTACCAGAATCCTTGACTTAAATCATAAGACATTGACTAATTATCTCGGAAATTACGAATATTATCTGGAGAAAAGGGATGAACAGCTCGCCCTGTTAGAAGCCGCGCATGCCACCGGTTCGATGCAGCCTTCCTCAGGCAACAAATATTCTTCTACCGTCTCAGTTGCAGATGGAAATGCCTCAGAAAGCAAGCTGGATTGGAAGGCACAGAAGGAATTACAGGCAGCACAGCGCAAAAAGGAAAATGATCTTAAGAAATGCGAAGACAGGATTGAACAGTTTGAAACACGAAATGCCGAAATTGAAGAACTGATGGCTTCCCCTGAGATATGCACCAATGTGGCAAAACTTCAGGAACTTAATAAAGAAAAGGAAGAAAATGATACGATATTAGCTTCTCTGTATGAGCAATGGGAAAATCTATCTGAAAGCTGATTTTTTTAAATATATTTTTCTCCATATATTTAAATAATACAACGGTAACAATTCAAATCCTATTTTCATAGGTCTGAACTGTTACCGTTCTTTGTATTGTCAGGTATGATATTACATTGCCTCGAAGGTCTCACGAATTGCTTTGATAAATTCCTCGCTGTTTAATACAGTCACATCTTTTAAGGATGTAATCAGTGCCAGATCCTTGGTCATCCTGCCGTCCTCTATCGTCTTAATCGTTGCCTTCTCCAGCTTATCGGCAAACGCCATCAAGTCCTTATTGCCATCCAGCTCTCCACGTTTTCTTAATGCACCTGTCCATGCAAAAATGGTAGCAACAGAATTGGTAGAGGTTTCCTCCCCTTTCAGATGCTTATAATAATGTCTCTGTACCGTACCATGAGCCGCCTCATATTCATAGACTCCGCTGGGTGATACGAGAACAGAGGTCATCATGGCAAGAGAACCAAAGGCTGAGGATACCATATCGCTCATTACGTCACCGTCATAATTCTTGCAGGCCCAGATAAATCCACCCTTTGCCTTCATGACACGGGCTACCGCATCATCGATCAGAGTGTAAAAATACTCAATTCCTGCCGCTTCAAACTTGTCCTTATATTCTGCATCATAAATCTCCTGGAAAATATCCTTGAAATTATGATCGTATTTCTTGGAAATAGTGTCCTTGGTAGCAAACCAAAGATCCTGCTTCGTATCCAAAGCATAGTTAAAGCATGCCTTTGCAAAGCTGGTTATAGACTTATCTGTGTTATGAATACCCTGAATGATACCGGGACCCGCAAAGTTATGTATTGTCTCCCGAATCTCTGTACCATCCTCAGCTGTAAATACCAGTTCTGCTTTGCCGGCACCCGGCACTTTGATCTCCGTATTCTTATAGACATCTCCATAAGCATGACGTGCCAGCGTAATAGGCTTCTCCCAGTTTTTAACACAAGGCTCTATCCCTTTAACAATAATCGGCGCACGGAATACGGTTCCGTCCAGAGCCGCACGAATGGTACCGTTAGGACTCTTCCACATTTCTTTCAGATTATATTCTGTCATTCTTGCCGCATTAGGTGTGATTGTAGCACATTTAACGGCTACACCGTATTTCTTGGTTGCCTCCGCAGAATCGATGGTAACCTGATCATTTGTCTCATTACGATGCTCCAGGCCCAGATCATAGTACTCTGTTTTCAAATCAATGTAAGGTAATAATAATTCGTCCTTAATCATTTTCCAGAGAATTCTTGTCATTTCATCTCCGTCCATCTCCACGAGAGGTATTGTCATTGTAATCTTGTCCATGTTTGGTACCCGCCTTTCGGTTTTCTTATTCGATTTCTTCTACGTTTTCTTCCCCGTAGATTTCTTTTAATCCGTTCTTAACCATATTGTCATAAGCATTGATCATATGACGGTTGGCAAGCTGTTCTGCTTTTGCGGCATCTCCTGCCTTGATTGCCTCCATGATCTGTCTGTGTTCGTCATTAGAGGCACGTCCCCTCGTATTAGTCGCAAGAGTCTTCTGACGAACCCGCAGCACATACTGATGGTAGTCCTTTAATGCATGCTCCAACATTTTCGAATCACATGCTTCATACAGAATATCATGAAAACGGTTATCTAACTCTGCCATCTGATCCAGATGCCCCTTCTGCGCATGGAACTCAGCAAGATAAATATTCTCTTCCATCTCTTCCATCTGTTCTTTGGTAATCTTCTCTGTGGCAAGTCTTGCGCACAGTCCCTCCAGAAGAGAACGTATCATATAGATATCCTTCACGTCCTTCGCCGTAATACTGGTAACATAGGCACCCTTATTAGGTACAATCTGCAGCAATCCTTCCAGCTCCAGTTGTCGGAATGCCTCCCTGACAGGAGTCCGGCTGACACCCAGTTCTTCTCCGATGGCCACCTCTTTCAATTCTTCATGTTCCTTATACTTACCGCTCAAAATATCCTCACGAAGCTTCTGGAACACACGCCCTCTCAGGGAATACTTATCATTTACATCATGTTTAATATCATAATTCGCCATTTCTCTTTACCTATTTCCTCCATAACAGGACTGTTTACTATGATAATTTTTACTTACCGGTTTTTGTTTCAGACCCGGCACCGGGCACAGGAATACTCAGTTCTGCGCATGTCTTATTAATCTGCGTAACGAGCTCTTCATCAGTAAGCACGGTGACACGGCCGGAAGCATATTCTTCATCAACCCAGACCTTCAAAGCTCTTACCAGGTCACAGCTCTTATCCAGTTGCTCATCCTCTTTCAAACGGTAATACGTGTTGATCCAGTGTGCGATCCCTGCAAGTCCGGAGGTATTCGATACCGCACAAAGTACCGGTCTGTTCAGGAACTTCTCTGTATCAAATATATTATAGATTTCCTCATTTTTCAATAAACCATCTGCATGGATTCCGGCTCTGGTAACGTTGAAATTCTTGCCTACAAAGGGTGTTCTCGGCGGGATTTCATAGCCGATCTCTTTCTCATAATACTCTGCTAATTCCGTGATGACCGTGGTATCCATACCATTCAGATCACCCTTAAGCTGTGCATACTCGAATACCATAGCTTCAAGAGGTGTGTTACCGGTTCTCTCGCCGATACCAAAAAGTGATGTATTAATACCGGAACATCCATAAATCCATGCCGTAGTAGAATTTGATACCGCTTTGTAGAAGTCATTATGACCGTGCCATTCAATCAGGCTGTGGGGTACACCTGCATGGGTATGCAGCGCATAGATGATACCCTGTACGCTTCGCGGAATAACCGCACCGGGATAATTGACACCATATCCCATCGTATCACAGGCACGTACTTTAATCGGAATCTTATACTCATCCATCAGTTTCATAAGCTCCATACAGAACGGCACTACATAACCGTATATATCTGCTCTTGTGATATCTTCCAGATGACATCTGGGACTGATTCCCTCCTCCAGGCAGTCACGAATCACGCTGAGATAATGATCCATAGCCTGTCTTCTGGTCATCTTAAGCTTTAAGAAAATATGATAGTCAGAACAGCTCACCAGAATACCTGTCTCCTTCATACCGATTTCCTTTACCAGCTTGAAATCTTCCTTGCTGGCACGAATCCAACTGGTAACCTCCGGATACTTGTACCCTCGTTCCATACATTTATAGACCGCATCTCTGTCTTTCTTACTGTATAAAAAGAATTCACTGGCACGAATCATGCCATTTGGACCGCCCAGCTTATGTAAATAATCATAGATGGTAACAATCTGCTCTGTAGTATAAGGTGCTCTGGATTGCTGTCCATCACGAAAAGTTGTATCTGTGATCCAGATATCCTTTGGCATATTGTGTGGCACGGTTCTGTCATTAAAGGGTATCTTTGGTATCTCAGAATAAGGGAACATATTTCTGAAAACATTCGGTTTCTTGACATCATCCAGAATGTACATATGCTCTTCTATTTCCAGAAGATTATTATGCTCATTCATTGTAACAGGTCTATTCATAAAAGTTCTCTCATCATCATACATCGTAAAACACACCCTTTCCTTTGTTTATCTCGTATAATTGTATACAATCATACCGGTTATGTCAATATGCACTACACATTTTTTCTACATCAATCATTCCCCATCCCTGCTTATTCCAGGAATCGCCCATATCCTTAGCACTGTATATCATCTTTCTTTTTACCTGTTCATTATTCATAAAGGGATATTTCTGCAAATAAAGTGCGACCGATCCTGATACGATCGGAGTAGCCATAGAGGTACCGCTTTTCTTTGTGTAAGCATGCTGATACTCTCCACTGCTTCCTCTGCGACATTTAACATCACAGGATACAATGTCTGTACCCGGCGCTACCACATCCGGCTTCCTGTAGAGCATAGTATGGCTCCCACGGCTGGAATAATTCTCGCACAAATCCTTACGATTGCCAAAATATCCTCCTTCATGACAGCCAACTGTAATCACTTTGCGGCTGCTTCCCAACGGTGATATGGTTCCTTCCTCCGGTCCGTTATTTCCTGCTGCACACACAACAACGATTCCCCGTTCCCACACAGCATCCAGAAGTCCAATCAACTCTGCCATACGCTCTCCGGTTCCATCCTGTCCGATTCCCACAGATATATTTAATACCCGGATCTGATACCTGATCCGATTCTGCAATACCCATAATAATCCCCTGTACATGCTTTCAATACTGCCTTCGCCCTTATGATCCAGCACTTTACCCACACAAAGATGGCACGTCGGCGCCATTCCTTTATAGAGACCACCGGAAGCATAACCGCTTCCGCCGATACACCCTGCCACATGCGTACCATGTCCGCTGTCATCATAACGCCCTTGTTTTCCATTTACAAAATCGGCAAATCCTATCACACGGTTATCAAAATCCGGATGCATACCTATGCCGGTATCCAATACTGCAACCGTTATGTTGCTCGTTGCAATTTCATTTTGTAACAGATCACTGCATCCAAGCTGTTTTCTTACACGATGCACAGCATTTCTCCATAATAAAACTCTCGGCTTTAGATTTATTCTATGCCGAGAGTTTTGTCATGTTCTATATTCTTTTCTTGGATTCTCCGAATTTTCGTCTTTCGATTATGATGTTCTCTCCTTCTTTCTTCCTCCACGGTAGAAGAACATTGCCATCGAGGCAAAGAAAAGTCCCGCGCCAAAGAACCACTTCGGATGAATACTGTGATCACCTGTATCCGGAGAATCATCTTTCTTTCCAAGGGACGCAAACACTGCCTGCCCCTCCTTGACATCCGCCACAACCATGTTACTGCCGGAACTGAAATTATAGACTCCATAGAAGGAGAAATGCTTCGCCGTAAATTTGAGCGCATCCATTCCATCCATGGATACGATACTGCTCTCCACTTCCTCCAACTGTCCGTCTGCATCCAGACATACAACATGCAGATTCTCCTCACTGATACCGGCAGGCATAGGAATCGTCACTTCCACACTCCGTCTTCCCAGCCCAGTAATCGGTATTCCACAATTTAAATCTGTCATGCTGATCTCATATGCACACAGATTATGGGGCAGCTTATTACCGTAAATCTGCTTATATACAGCACTGATGCAGGCTTTCGCATCCTCATTATCCTCTATATGTATCAGATAGCTGCCGTCAATGTCTTCCATAACCGCTGTGGCAGCCCCCTCATCAGGGATTGAATAACTGTTCACTTCCACCGTAATGCCGGTATCATCAGACTTCTCAATATGCGCTGTATTGGCAATCATATCCTCACCCATAGCCAGTGTATAAGTTGCATCGCCTATCTGACAGATTTCCTCTGCTTTGGGACCCGCACCTGCACCCTGACGTCCGACAATTGCAAGAATTCCGTCCTCACCGTCTGCAGCCTCTTTCGTTATTTTACAGACAGCCCCCTCAAAGCCTGCCTGATCGGCTGCCAGCACAGTACCCGATAAATCACTTACCGTCTCAGGAACTATAGCAATCTCATTTCCTTTAAACGCCAGATCACGATAATTGTCCCGATATAACTTCGTCGCTGTCGTCTCATAAGAAAGCTTCGGAAGGGTATCACCCTCAAATATGATCACGCCATTTCCTTTTGTCTCATCACAATCACTTGTATCAAATGCTCGAAGACCTATCTTCTCCACAGAAGCCGGAATCCTGATCGTTGATATGGGACACCCGGCAAAAGCCCTGTCCCTGATCTCCTTTACCTGATTACCACCTTCTACCGCAGCCAGATTACTGCAGTCTGCAAAAGCTGCTTCTCCGATGATCGCAACACTGTCCGGTATCTGAACAGACGTAATCGTAGTACATTTCTTAAATGCTTCCGCACCAATCTGCTTCACGCTGTCCGGAATAGCAACCACACTGTCCTCTCCACGGTAATCTAACAAAATACCGTCTCCAACGATCAGAAAGTCACTGTCTCCGTTCTCTTCCCACTCTGTAAGCCACGGCGTTTTATTGAAAGCAGCGCTCTCAATCTCCTTCACACTTCGGGGAATGACCACATCAGTCAAACTGTCGCAGTGATAAAAAGCAGCATATCCAATCTCTTCCACGCCCTCCGGAATCTTAATGGATTGCAGACCAGATCTTGCAAAAGCAAACTCGCCGATCCTCTTGATCCCCTCCGGGATATCATAACCGGTCATCTCATCATCATAATATGCCTGCGCTGCAATCACGTTATTATCAACTACCGTATATTTCGGGAAAGAACCGCCCTTGGCATCATCGGAACCCTCTAAGCCCGGTACGGTATCCATATTTTTTCTGGCTTCCTCCTCCGGGTCACCGCCCAGAACATCTCCCGTACTGCCCACATTGACGGTGGCTTTCGCATTATCCATGATGACATAAGCCTCCTGACCAATGATTCTGGTCTTTCCTTTGACAGAAGCATTCTCTTCCTCTTCCATCGCATCAATATGGGACACCTCGTGATAATAATCTACCGGCGCCTCAATCCTTCCGCCACTGTCATTACCGGATATACTGTCATCTCCATCCTCGCCGGGAATCGGTGCATCTTCATGATCCGATACTTCAAAATCCTCTAAAACCAGATTTTCGGCATAAGTCTTAGCGCTGGACCCGGGTTCAGCCTGAATCGTTAATTTTGTACATCCGTCAAAGGCTGTGGCATGAATAGAACTGACAGACGGTGGAATCATAATCTCCCGCAGTCTCACGCACTCTTCAAAAGCTTTCATGTCAATTGTATTCACAGAATAAGGAATATTGACTTCCTTCAGATTCTTACAGTTGGAAAAAGCATATGCCGGAATCGTTTTGACATTGCTTCCGATTGTCACATGCTCCAGATTATAATTCCCCCAGAAAGCATACGGCTTAACCTGTTTGACTGACGCAGGCATCGTATAAGTGTCATCCTTCCTGCCTGCCAACACCTGATACAGTGTATCGCATCCCCCTTTGGACTTGTTATAAATTGCCCCATCATCATAGGCAAAATTAGGGTTACTGCTGTCCAGATCTATCTTGGCCAGACTGTAGCAGCCTGCAAAAGCGCCGTTACCAAGCTCAGCAAGGCCTGTCCCGATAGACACATCAGACAGAAGCGGACAGCCGCTGAAAGCAGCATTCTCTATCCGTTCCACAGAATTCGGGATCGTAACACTCTTCAGATTGGTACATTCAGAAAATGCACTGGCTCCGATCACCTCCACCGAATCACCTATGGTAACATGCTTGATTGTATCGTTGCCCGCAAATGCATCTGCTTCAATTCTTTCAACATAATTGGAAATAGACACGTCCTCAGCCGTGCCACTGTACTTCACTAATGTAGTTCCATCCATCTTAAAATCAGATGCGGAAGTGGTTTCTACCGCTTCCACATCTGATACCGGAATCTGTGTCACTACTATGGCTGATACCAAAAGCAGTGCGCCAATCAGATTTCTTACTTTTCTTCCCATAGGATTCTCCCTGGAATATTAATACCGGAAACTATTCTAATACTACTTATGCTGTCTTAACCTTAACTTTCTTATCCTTCTTCAGGAAGAGGATAATGGACAGACAGGCAAGTCCAATTGATAAGAACCACTTCGGATGAATCGGATCACCGGTCTTAGGCGTTACATCCAGCATACCTTCTGTCAGATTACCTGTATCGACATAAATCGTATACGGCGAGAAATGCGTCGCTGTAAAACGAACACAAGGAACACCGTTAATCGTTGTAAAGCTCTCATTCAGCTCTTCTAACTGATCGCCATTGATAACAGCTCCTGCCATATTGTTACCGCCGTAAGCTACCAATGCATCCGGAATCGGTATCGTAATATCTATGGAAAGTCCCGAAGTATCCGTAATCTTCGTAGTACCTGTCGAATCATACAGGGTAATATCCATTGCATAATACAGGATATTGTCAAGACTTCCATACTTATTGGTCAATGCCGCCGCAACCGCCCGGGTAGCTTCATCCGTCTCGGAAATCTTAATGACAAAATTATCCATAGAGCCATTTACATTAGCTGTTGCCAAATCCTTGTTAGAGATACCCGGCTTCGTGATATCTACTACCGTATTACCATTATTACCTGTTGTAGAACCGCCGTTACCCGTTCCGGTAGTTGCTGCTGTTGCTCCGTTTCCTGCTACATAATTCGCAGTAACCGTTACATTGTTAGCCGGCATTACAAAGGTGGTTGCCGACATACTTACACTTGCTAAGGTTACACCGTTAGACTCGGTTGTCCATTTCTGGAATATCATCCCCTCTGCCGGTGTATTGGCAGCAATAATAACCGTGCTTCCCGCTGCATATGTGCCACTTCCGCTTCCGTTCTCTACCGTAACTGTATAAGTTCCCGCAGTAGAATTCGAACCGGAGGTGTTGGAGCTGTTACTTGAGCTACTTGTATTAGAGCTGCTCGAAGAAGTAGAACTGCTCGTATTGGAACTGCTCGAACTTGTGCTCGTAGTAGCGCCGGAGGTTGTGGTTGTGCCGTTAGATAAAGTGGTTGTACCATTGCTGGTAGTGGTAGAACTACCGCTTGTGTTGGTCTTCTCATACAAGGAAATAATCGTTATATTGGAAGTTATCTTATCCGTAGCCGCCCATGTTTTTCCATTAGCATTCCACTGTAAGAACTTATATCCCTCACTCTCATGATTAATCGGATCAGGCGCCTCGACATTTTCAGTCTTTAACTCAGAGAAACTCTTACCCGGTTCTATATAGTATACCAGTTTCTTGGTGCCATCATCCTGGGTCACTTCCGTTGCGCCCTGACCTTTAACACCGAGCGTTTTACCGTCTATTCCATCTACAAAGTAAACTTCACACTTACCATTTACCAGAGTACCGTCCGACTCATACTGTGCAACATAGGTAATCTCATCTGTTGTAATCTTCTCTCCAAGCTTCTGACCGCCTGCTCCAAGCCAGCCGGTAAACTTATAGCCCGGTCTGTGACTGGTTGCTGCAACAGTCGCAACAACCTCTGCAGGAATATCCTCTTCATTAATCCGATCTATATTATCACCAAGATAAATCGTGTTACACAAAGCATTTCCGTTATAATCCCAGAAGTTAACACGGATTGACTCAGATATGTATTCGTGGTCTTTATGGTCTGAGCCTTCATTTCCAAGCCGGATATCATAACCGTCCTTCTGCTGTTCTAACACATACCGTTCTGCCGCTGTATCCGGATAAGTCCATACAGTTACCATATCGATAGTACTCAAAGTAGGACTGCCACTCGTATCCTGCTTTGGATCAAATGCATTCTTGGAAATATTAACCTCTTTTCCTTTGATTGTAACCTCTAATCTAGGTACAGTGCTGGGAATACCAAAATAGTAATCATCTCTGATATTGGCAAATGCTTCTAATCCAATATCATTGGTAGACGATGGCAAATATACCTTCTGTAAATTATCACAATTCTTAAAACAACTGTTAGGAATCGCTTTCAGTTTATTAGAAGAAGTTCCATTATCAATTCCCGATAAGTCAACATACGATATATTGACACAATCTTCAAATGCGCTCTCTCCAATACTGCTTACCTGACTGATATATGGATCATCATTGGCCGGACTGATAGTACTGCCTTCTCCATTTCGGCCTTTTCCCTGAACGCACTCTACCAGTTCATAGCTTGCATCCTCTTTCTTCTGATATATGACACCGTTCTTGGCGGGAACGTTCTCGCTGTCACTTGTCAGTGTTACCAATTCCGTACAGCCTCTGAACGGAAGCTTCCCTACAGTTGTACAACTTGCAGGAATAGAAACCTCCTCCAGTATCTGACAATCATCAAACGCATAATCAGGTATATATTTGACAGTTGACTGACTCATATCTACCTTCTTGATTCTGTCATTACCCTTCTGATGTCCATCGTTCTCTATATTCTCACTAACACCGGAATATAAATCATCAATGTCGCCTCTGAAAAGACCTGCCTCATCCGGATCAACATCGTATATAAAAATATCCTTTCTGCTGTTTTCACTACTCTCGCCAAAATACAGTATATAATTATTATTATTGCTGGCAATATGCGGATCACTTGGACTTGCCGCGTCATAATATCCCTTTATATCAATAGAATCTACACCGGCAGGAATCACGATATTCTCAACGGCCTTCATCATCTCTTCCTCATCCAATGTCCAGCCGTCCAAATACTCAAGAGTAATCTGATTCCGGTCTCCGTCCACAGCTTGATAATTCTTAAGGAAATCATACGGATGTTTTACAAAATATGCCTCCGGATTGCCTGCCGCTTCCACCGTCATCGGTGTAAACAACCAGTCTAATATTATACTTTCTCCGGCATCTGTCAATGTAAGACTGTATTTGTTAAGCCATTTATCCTCCAGCCATTTCTCATAATCGGAACAGAAAGCCGGATTAATCCACGGTCCATAAAGCTCCGCATCGTCATATGCTGAATCACCGTTTTTCTTATAGGCACATGCAAACCTTACTTTTTTCTCTAAATAAGCATCTTCTTCCGTCGGATAGGAATAATTACCGCAGGAGTTATAGTACTGCTTCTCCATATCGCTATTATGTTTTTTCAGATCATCACTTAATCCTGTTGAACTATAGAAATCTTTATACAGAGGATAATCCACAAGGGTTACATATCCATTTCCGTCATCATACTCTCCATAAATAACCGACATATGCTTAGATGACGGACTATCCCAACGGCTCTGATAAAGAATTCTATATTTATCAGTAGAGCCGGTAAGTCCTTTGCTATTTACATAATTACCAGGATTTACCGCATATTCGAATGGCGCATAACCATCTACAAGATCACCATGTATTGTCAGTTTACCGGAATTCGTGGCAAAAGCGTCTGTTCCTATCGTTTTCAGAGTACTATAGCTGTCAGGCGTCGCAAATGTCACATCCGTAAGGGAGGTACAATTTGCAAAGGCCTCCTTGCCAATATTCTGAACGGCTTTTCCTATCGAAACCTCCTCCAGAACCGGCCATGAATTAAATACGGAGTCCTCAATATCCGTAATGTAATTACCGATAGTAAGAGAACGTACGCTACCTGTTATCTTATCTTTTCCTTTAAAGCAGTCTGATGCTATTTTGGTTACCTCAACATTTCCAACCTTGTCCGGAATAACCAATTCACCGTTTCTGATTACGGCACCTGCCTTCAGATCACAGGATGTCAATGTTCCTTTGCCGTTTTTTACTTCAATGCTTTCCAGATAACCTTCACCGCTGCATATCTCATAATATTCCTTCTTATTAATTACATAGCGATAAGGAATATATTGACCTGCAGCAGTTTTTTCCGCATTCCAGGTTGCCTTTCTTGGCTCACTTGCATCTGTTACGTCATCCTTCGTAGCATTTAAAGTCATCCGGGCCGGACCCGTCACATAAAACTCTTCATTGATAACAGAAGTAAATAACGCAGGATCATAGGTTGTGCTTGCACCTAAAAACTCTGCCACACCAAGATTCGTACAGCCTGTTAACAAATCTCCCGCAAGATTGCCTACATTTTCCGGAATAACTATCTTTGTTAAAGCGGTACGGTTTGCAAATGCATTTTTCCCGGTACTGAATGAAGAATTAGGAAGTTGCAGTTCAGATAAAGAATTGCCTATTACCCCTATTGCAAAGCAATAATCTCCCAATTGTTTTACCTTTTTATTATTAAATACCACACTGCTTAATGCAGTATTATCATAAAAAGCATACTGATTGATTGTAACCATGGATTCTCCGGATTCAAATTCGATTTGTTTTAGAGACCCACAGCCGTAAAAAGCAGCATCGCCTATCGTTGAAATTCCAATCGGAAATTTTACTTTCCCCTGTCCTTTTTCATTTTCCTGAATAGCAGTTCCCCAAAAGGCTTCCTTGCCTATGCTGCTTAAATTGGAACTTGTTCCATCTTCTCCTTTGGTCCACCAGTTTACCGATGTCAGGCTGGCACAGTTCTTAAACGCGCCATCAGAAACTTCTGTAAGGAAAGGAATATTGACAGACTGCAGGTAATAGCAGCTCATAAATGCACCTATCCCTATATTGTTAAGATTTTTAGGCAAATCAATGGATGTCAGGATTCCATTCCCTGCGAAAGCATAATTACCTATCTGCGTTATCTTCTGTGTATTACTGTAACTGGAAGTATCTGAATACAAAAGATATCCCTTGGAATCCTGATCTATCGGATTGGCATTCTCTTCATCTATACATTGCGGTATATAAATTAAATCTCCCTGCGCGATTGCACCAACACTTGTAGTTCCAATTTGAGTTAATACATCCGTTTCTCCGATTTCATTTCTGACCGGAACAAGAATGTACCCCGGAATTAAGTTCTTATCACAATAATATGTTCTCTGATCCGTATCATTTAAATTATAAACACCTCTTGTAATCTCTGCCGTATCCCCCGGCTCATGATCATCTACTTTTTTCTTGAAATCTATATACTCCTGATCTTTTGAGAAATATTTTTCAAAGAATTTTTTTGCTTCCGTTACAGTGCTATTCCCTGTAGTATTGTAATTATCCAATGTCAAGGTATACTCCGTCCTGACATAAGAATCAAAGGTATCCTTCTTAACATATGCATAATTTGTAGGTACTGTTTCATTTAACGTTAACGAAGGAGAAGGATAATTGCCATTATACTGAACTACTTTATTCTTTTTCTTATCAATTTTATACTGCCAATACAGCCCTCCCTCATATATATCGAGGGAATACACAACATTACCCGCATCAACAGAATCATAGGCAATCGGATCACTTAATTTAACGACTTCCGTATAACTGTCAGCAGGAGTTGTACTGCCCCCGCCCGGAGTCTCCGCATAGTTTTCCGGTACAGGAATCGCAGCTACACCTATAGCCGTAATCATAAGTACCGCTGCAAGACTACGTCTGACTGTTCTCTTAAGTCTTCTTTTCGTTTTCTTGATTGGTGTTTTCTTAGACATTTCTTTTCTCCTTATTCCCCTAGGTAACTCTGTCTATATCTGAAATATATCTATATGACTATTCTTCTGTATCTTCTGACAAAACATCTATATGTATGTATCGACATTTTCCTGTCTATTCATTAGTTTTTGCCGACATAATACACCCATGATATTTTGTTTTACATACGGTTTTATTTTATCATATATCATAATTTATGCAAGTATTTTGTAGCTATCTGCGGTCATTTGAGCAGGCATTTAATAATCGCATAGCAAACAGTAAAAAAGCCGATGAAACCGCCCTAAGCGGCCACCGGCCTACATTTGATCAAATTATTTTATCATCTTTGTTTTGCCTTATTATATTCTTCCACCGTAATGCCCAGTCCCTCACATGCCGTTTCTAGATCCACATGGAAATTCGTCATAGCGGAATCAACCACTTCTACCACCATTCTACCATGTTCATGCTTTATTCCCTGTTCTATTCCTTTTTCTATTCCTTGCCTCAAGCCTTCCTCTCTTCCGGCGGGAAATTCATCTCTTCGATCCATCTCAAGGAACTCTTTCATATTGAATTCTTCCAGAATCATTCCTATCACCTCTGCTTGATGCTTTATTAGAAACTCCCTCAGGATATTTTGTTCGATACATTCCCTGACTGCCATATCCACCGCTACAGAAAGTGTAGCATGTTACTTTTTCTCCTTTGATTATAGCGAACCCTCCAACACAATACAATACATATCATAACGGAATTTTCACTATATTTTCCAAATAGTTAACTGTTCTGTTATTCCACCCGCTTTGCCACCACAACAAATCTGCCGTCCTGCTCTGAATTATCGCAGGTAGACAGGGTTAGCAGTTCGTCTCCATAGGCAGCCGTCACACCGGTATCATACAGGGACAGCGCTGCCATCTCCTGCATATAGGAATTAAATTCTTTCTCCGAAGCTGCATCCAGAAACTGATAATACTTAAATACAATTTCATCTTCATTGTATATTTTGGAACGGAACACATACATCACTTCATAGGTGCCCTTCTCATAAATGGTATCAAACTGAATCGTGGAATGCTTCTTGCAATAGTCTTCACTACTGTATAGATTCAGATTACCAAACATTTTACCCGACTTCATATGATGCCCGTATATGATCAGATTGGTATTTCTGTGCACCACATCACAGTCCTTGTCCAGAAAAAGACTGCCGTTCTTATCATATTCCTGATTATAATTGTGATCCAGATAATATTCATTATTTGCAGTCTGCATTACCGGATAATCAATGTTTGTATCATCGATCTTCAGCCAGCCGATCAGCTTTTTGTTCTTATTATATAAGGTCTGATATTCTTCCAAAACAGTTAATTCTGTTTCTTCCTCATCCGTATAGTGGATTGTTACAGGTGATGTTCCTGCCGCCAGGCTGCTATCCCCTTTCAGGTTTGCCAGCGTATTATAATCCATCTCTGTTCTGTCCGAGAAATAGTAATAAACACCATAATAACCAAAACAGCCTGCCGCTATCACTGTACAGAGGATAACGATCAACTTTCTGCGTCTCTCTTTTTGCTTCAGTAAGGCTTTAACCTCCTGTTGCATCTGTTCATCGCAGTCTTTCCATGAAGTCCTCTCTGTTTTCGCAGATTTTTTTTTCTTTTCCTCTTTCTTTTGCTTATGTTTCTTTTTGGAAAGATTAATATGACTGTCCCTTGTATAACCCTGCTTCTTATACTGCTCTGCCAGTTCATATATTTCATCGTCAAAATCATTTCCAACCATTGTCATGAAATGATATTTTCCGGCCTGTATATCTGCCGAGAGTCTTATCACTTCTCCCGGCTGTTCCATATTTACTTTTGCCCTGATTTCATCTATCTTTTCCTGATCACGCAATGCTGCATGATAATCTTCCTGTGTCCGGAATTGTCTTCCCGCAACGCTAAAACCAGCCATTTTAGAACGACTCCTTCACTATATTCTTTGCACTGACGAACTCTAAGAACTGCTCCCTCGGAAGTGGCTTAGAGAAATAATACCCCTGAATATAATCAATTCCCAGATTAACGATTGTCTCCATCTGTTCCTTCGTCTCTATACCCTCTGAGACAATCTTCAGTTCCATGTCATGGATCATCCGCATGGAAGCCTCCATAACAAATCGGGCTTTCTG
>JALETS010000200.1 GCA_022781395.1 Lachnospiraceae bacterium
AAGTGCTGTAAACAGATGCACTCTCATGAAGTTAGCCAGATTGAATTTAGCATCCGGTGTACGAACAAACAGCGGGCGTCCTTCGTTGAAGCCGGTTACATGTTCGCCGGAGAAATAGTTGTATGCCAGCAGACCACCGCAGTCATCATCTCCTTCCAGAGCCTTGCGATACAGATTGCCGTACAGTTCATTCATATCAACCTTCATGCCCATGACTTCTGAATACTCTTTAAAGAGATTCACCCATGCATTTAGGTCAGAAGTACAGTTATTGCAGTGTACCATTGCTACCAGACTGCCGTCAGGTGTGGTAACCAGATCGATTTCATCATATACCTTGGATAATTCCTTCTCCATAACGATCATGCCGAATACGCTGGTTCCGGCAGATACATTACCGGTTCTCTGTGCCACGCTGTTGGTAGCCGCCATACCGGTACCCGCATCACCCTCCGGAGGACATAACGGAACACCTGCTTCTAAGGTTCCGGTAGGATCAAGCAGCTTGGCACCTTCTTCTGTCAATGTGCCCGCCTGCTGTCCTGCCGTATAGACTGACGGAAGAATATCTTCCAGCTTCCAGTCATATCTGCCTGCTATCAGTTCATCAAACTGCGCGATCATTCTCTTATTAAACTGACCGGTAGCAATATCAATAGGGAACATACCGGATGCTTCACCTACTCCCACTACCTTCTGCCCTGTCAGTTTCCAATGGATATAGCCTGCCAGTGTAATCACGAATTTCAGATCGGACACGTGCTCTTCATCATTCAAAATCGCCTGATACAGATGCGCGATCGTCCATCTCTGGGGAATATGATATTGGAACAGATCTGTCAGCTTTACAGATGCTTCCTCTGTGATGGTATTTCTCCAGGTACGGAAAGGAACCATCAGTTCATCCTTCTCGTTAAATGCCATATAGCCATGCATCATGGCACTGAAACCGATAGCGCCGATCTTCGTCAGTTTCTCGCCATACTGCGCCTGCACATCCTCGGTCAGCTTCTTATAACAATCCTGTAAGCCGGTCCAGATGTCATCCAGACTGTAGGTCCAGATACCGTTTTCCAATCTGTTCTCCCAGTCATGTGCACCGGATGCGATCGGCTTATTATTCTCGTCTACCAGAACTGCTTTGATCCTGGTTGAACCAAATTCAATACCCAATACTGATTTACCGTTTGTAATACATTCTTTTGCTCCCATAATTACCTCCTGTTTTATATCATATCATTTCTCAATTTGGGAAACATGCATTTCTACCCTTTTAGCGGAATGCTGCTTCATTCCATCTTAACTCATTCTTGAAGTTACGGATCGTTGTATCCTTATCAATAACAACACTCTCAATACCCATAGCTGCTGCCCAGTCTACCATCTGGTCTACTGTCAGATCATAGGAGAATGCAGTATGATGTGCACCGCCTGCAAGAATCCATGCTGTTGCACCAATCTCCATGTTAGGCTGTGGTGTCCAGAATGCAGTACCAACCGGCAGCTTCGGCATAGGCTTCTCAACCTTCTTACAGTCAACCGCATTGATCAGAAGTCTGAATCTGGTTCCCAGATCAACCAGGGAACATGCTACTGCAGGGCCGGTCTTGGATGTAAATACCAGGCGGGCAGGGTCCTCTCTGTTACCCATGGACAGAGGGCAAACCTTAATACCGATCTCACCATCAGCCACGGAAGGACATACCTCCAGCATGTGAGCCTGTAATATACCTTCTTTGCCGGGTACTAAATTGTAAGTGTAATCTTCCATCATGGAAGTACCCTTGGCACCCTTGATATCTGCCGTCATCAGCTTCATAATACGAACCATGGCAGCTACTTTCCAGTCACCCTCTGCACCAAAGCCGTAGCCCTTCTCCATCAGTCTCTGGATAGAAAGACCCGGAAGCTGTTTCAAGCCGCCCAGCATGCCAAAGTGTGTTACCACTGCATGATAATTATTATCTACCAGGAACTTCTCGATACCGATCTCCTGCTGTGCCTGTACTGCCACATGTCTTCTGAATTCGTCTAAATCTCTGCCTTCATCTATAATCTTATATTTACTGTAATATTCCTCAACAAGTGCATTCACATCACCCTGGGGAACAGCATCTACATATTCTACCAGATCATTGACACAGTAATGGTCGATCTCCCAGCCGAATTTGATCTGTGCCTCTACTTTATCGCCTTCTGTTACGGCAACATTGTTCATGTTATCACCGAAACGGCATACACGTACATGGGAGGATTCGATGACACCGATTGCAGTTCTCATCCAGCTTCCAAGCTGCTTCTGAACACTGTCATTTGCCCAATGTCCTACAATAATCTTTCTCTCGATTCCCATACGGCTTACGATATGACCGTATTCTCTGTCTCCGTGTGCAGACTGATTTTCATTCATGAAATCCATATCGATGGTATCGTATGGAAGCTCTTCATTAAACTGTGTATGTAAATGGCATAAAGGTTTTCTGAACTCCTTTAAGCCTAAGATCCACATCTTAGCAGGTGAAAAGGTATGCATCCATGTGATAACACCGGCACAATCGGGATCATTATTCGCATCATTAAAGGTCTGTCGAATGGAAGCCTGACTGATCAGGGTCGGTTTTAACACTACTTCAAAAGGAAGATTCCCGGAAGCATTTAAACCTTCCACAATTTTAGCAGAATGCTCTGCTACTTTTCTTAAACACTCATCTCCGTACAAGTCCTGAGAGCCTGTACAAAACCAGAATTTGTAATTTTTAACTGCGTTCATTTCTTACCCTCCATGTATATATTTTTTGAGCAACTCATCCACTAAAAAGTCTATCACTTATATGTATGTGATTGCAAGCAATCTGAGAAAGTTTTTTAGAAAAATCTTAAATAATTTACATTTTACTATTATTTCTTTATGATTTAAAGCACGCGGTCTGCTCCGATAAATGATTGATAACACCGGATACCTGCTCCAGCGCACCGATAATATCCTTCATGTTATCTGCAAGTGCCGTCGTATTATTTACAACTCCCATAACGCCCTGCGCGCTTTCCTGCACATTACCGGTAATATTGTCGTTGGATTCTACCACAGTACGCATCATACCGCCAATCTGTTCCATGGAATCCCTGATTTGTGCCATCATCCGGTCTACTGTAATGGAATCATTCAGATATTGTTCGCCGGTGCGCTCCATGGTCTCATAATCAGGCAGTATCCTTTCATTAATAAAGGCAATCAGGCTTCTTGCATTCTCTGCCAGCACAGTAACCGCCTCTACTACTTCTTCTGATATCGCCTGGATATTGTTAGCCGTCTCTTTGGAATTATCCGCCAATACACGGATTTCATCTGCAACGACCGCAAATCCCCGTCCTGCTTCTCCTGCCCTTGCTGCTTCAATGGAAGCATTCAAAGCCAGCAGATTCGTTTTAGAGGCAATGCTTAAAATATCTCCCGTCAGATTACTGATATTCTCGATCTTACGGCTATCCTCAATAGAGCTTTGCAACATGGAATCGAATTCTCCGATCATGGTACCCGCAGATTCCCTGCTGTCCTTAGCAACCTTCTGCAACTGCTGCGCACGGTTTCTGATCTCCTCCGCGAACTGCGTTCCGCTGACCGCCTTATCGATCATCATTTCCACAGACTCTTCTGCCTGCTTCGTATTCTCATTTACATAGGCAACTGTAGATGATACTTCCTCAATACTTGCCGCTAATTCTTCCATCGTGGAAGATGTCTCCCTTGCATTGTCATTCGTTTTATCTACTACAGCCGTTACATTCTGCTGCTGTTTCTCAATCTCCTGTCCGCAGGAGATCACGCCTCCAATCATGTCCTGCAGAATATCGAGAAATTCATTGACCCCTTGTGCCAACGTGGATATCTCGTCCTTAGTCTGCACCGGCACACGGCTGGTCAGGTCTCCCTGCCCATTGTGGATATCCTCGATCATTTTGTTGATGACTTTAGCCATTCTGCGAATCGGTACTACAATAATTCTAATCGCAATAATTGTTACCAGAACCGCTGCTGCCACAAGCAGAATCATGGCTGCCAAAATCACGCCTTCGGACTCAGCCGCTGTCAGCTGTAAATCCGCCTTACCCGTTTTCAGTTCCTCAGCAGAATATTCCAGCAATTTCTGCATATTGAGCTGAATGGTATCGTTCAGCATACTGAGATTGTTCGTGATAAGGATATTCGCCTGCTCCTTATCATTCTTCCTGCTGGCTTCTATAATACTGTCTACACACTGGTCAAAACTGACCAGCCTGTCCTTGATCGTGTCATAAGCAGTCTGTGCTTCCTCGGAGGTAATCTGTGACTCATAGGCCTCCATCTTCTGCCACATTTCTTCTCTTGTAGCATAAATTTCCTCAGACCGTTTATCCATAACAGCCGCCAGCTTCGTATTCACATGGGCATACATATTCATATACATATCCAGATAATCTTCATAGATACTGTGTATCAAATCAGTCTTTTCGACCTGGTTATTCATAAGCTCCTGACTGCTTGTTGTAATCGTAGTCAGGCTACGCGCCAGAATACCCAGAGCGCCAATCGATATCAAGGTCAGAAGCATGATTGCAACCGCAAATTTAAATCCGATTTTTTTCATATCCGCGTTTTTCCTTTCTTTGAAAGGATTAAAATGACAAAACAGGGCGCACATTTTCATGCACGCCCCTATAAAATTAACCACTACATTATGCTATACTTTCTTGCGTTCCTTGATATTTGCAAGGATTGCCTGCAATATAATGAAGAAGCATAACAAAATTGCCGTAACAATATTCGCCCAGGAGCTTACCAGCTTACCGTTAGACTTAACCAATGTGGAAATCGTACCATTAATCAGCACACCGAATAG
>JALETS010000206.1 GCA_022781395.1 Lachnospiraceae bacterium
CTGCACAGATATAGGGTAGTCACAGTCAGCGTTCCCGTGATGGCGATACCGTTTTCTACAATTGCCTGTTCATCAATCTGAATATCTCCCTCCGAGTGGATCAACTGATACATGGGCATTTCCGGATTCTGGATTTTGGCATGTTCTGCAATCTTGCATTTACCGCTGCTGCTCAGAAGCAAGCTCTTAAGCTGCACTTCCGTAGTCAATGCCTCAATCTCTTTATCCACACCGTATACATCTGACAGTACCTCCATATTTTCTTCATCATAGAGATGGATATCCAGATCCAGCACAGGCTCAATACAGAATACTCTTTCTTCACCATCGAAATCCTGACGTACTTCCACGTTGCACTGTCCAAGGCCGTACCTGATATCCGGGATCATGTTTTCACGACAGCCATGGCACTCAATGATTCCGCTGAAAGGCACCGTATTCTCATACCACAGTGTTCTGTCATTATCTCCCTCTCCCTCATATAAGAAAAAGGCCCGCATTTCCCCCTGAATGGAAATCTTCTCTTCCAGTGCCTTGAATTCCACATGGTCAAAGGTAATATGATGCCAGATTGTCTGAAACACATTGGGCAGGTTGCCGGTCAGTTCCATTTCCTCTTTTAGCCGGAAAATATCTTTCTTCTGCAGCACAAGCTGTATGATTGGATAAGTGCGCTTGCGATATTCCACCGGTTCATCATGATAGATATCCACCGCCGCATCCTGTTCCATATGCTCTTCTTTCTCCAAACCGATGGTAACAACAGCCTGCACACTCAGCTTCCTGGAATTAATCAGGCCTACTGTGAGATCTTCAATAGTCCAGTCAGGCAGAATCGTATCGCCGTTATTCACACCCTCCATATTAACTTTTTCTTCGAAAGGAATGGCAGCCTCCATACTGGCACACATGCCCTCCATGTCGGTCAGATACAACACCGATGCCACCAGCTTGCCTCTCAGATGTACCACATTCTCACCGGCGCGGATCTCCTCCATAATGATCTCGCCCTTATTGGTCAGCAGATAGCTGGCATCCGGCTTGTTATCTGAAATATTCACATCTTCTTCCAATACCATCTGGGTACCGGCTCTGCTGCTGATCCGGTCCATATGTATCTTCTTCTTAACTAATTCCACAAAAAACCCTCCATGCGTATACTTAGTATAGTATATGACGCATGAAGGGAAGATATGCCCGGATATCATTCCGTTCTGTCTGAACCGATATGTTTTCGGCCTACTCCACCGCACCAATCAGGTCAGTCACATTCTCGATGCCATACTGTTTCATGTATTCTTCAATTCCCTCTACCACTTCGATGGTCGTATAAGGATTCACAAAATTCATGGCACCTACCGCTACGGCACTGGCTCCCGCCAACAGGAATTCGATGGCATCCTCTGCATTGGCAATACCGCCCATACCGATAATCGGAATCTTAACTGCATGAGATGCCTGATAAACCATGCGGACTGCCACCGGCTTAATGGCCGGACCGGATAAACCGCCTGTCTTATTGGCAAGCGCAAACTTCCTCTTATGGATATCAATCTTCATACCGGTAATGGTGTTGATCATGGACAGGGCATCCGCGCCTGCTGCCTCTGCTGCCTTTGCCATCTCCGTGATATCAGTCACATTGGGGCTCAGCTTCATGATAACCGGCTGCTTTGCTTTCTGCTTAATCTGCGATGTTATATCATACAAGCAATCTGCCTTCTGTCCAAAAGCAATGGCACCCTCCTTCACATTGGGGCAGGACACATTGATCTCCAGCATATCCACCGGTTCATCACCGAGGCGTTCCACTACCTCCAGATAATCCTCCACCGTTTTACCACACACATTCACGATAATCTTCGTATCATATTTTTGCAGAAAAGGAATATCTCTCTGTGCAAAGACATCGATACCGGGATTCTGCAATCCAATGGCATTGAGCATACCGCCATAGGTCTCTGCCACCCGGGGCGTAGGATTGCCGAGCCATGGTACATTGGCTACTCCCTTTGTCACCACTGCGCCGAGTCTGTTCAAATCTACAAAATCACTGTATTCCATACCGGAGCCAAAGGTTCCGGAAGCTGTCATAACGGGATTATTCAGGGTTACTCCTGCAATCGTCACTTTTGTATTCATCAGATTTCCACCTCTTTCGCTTCAAATACCGGTCCGTCGGTACAGATACGTGCATTGTTTACATGGGAATGATGGTCCACTTCCCTGGTTCTGCACACGCAGCCAAGACAGGCACCCACGCCACAGGCCATCCTTTCTTCCAGAGAAATATACGCTTCTATGCCCTGTTCCCCGGCATACTGCTTGATTGCCCGAAGCATCGGCATAGGACCGCAGGCCATGATCACATCTGCACTTAAATGGTTTACTCTGATGGCATCCATCACATTCCCTTTGGTTCCCACACTGCCATCCTCTGTTGCAATATAGACATTACCATACTTTGCCAGATCCTCTTCCAGGAAAAGATCCTTGTTACGGTAGCCCACCAGAATCTGTTTGTCGGCATCCAGCTCCTTCGCCAGCTCGAGCATAGGCGGAATACCGATACCACCGCCCATCAGAAATACTCTCTTGCCTTTCGCTTTCTCCAACGGGAAACCATTCCCTAAGATACCCAGTATCTCCAACGTATCACCGGCTTTGCAGGCGGAAAACTCTGCAGTACCTTTTCCTGCGATGCGATATACAAGACGAAGTCTGTTTGCCGCCCGGTCTACCTCACATATACTGATCGGTCTTGGAAGCAGCGTGCTTGCATTATGCGGATATACTGCAATAAACTGCCCCGCATGGGCATTCTTGGCAAGCTCCGTCTCCAGCCACAGATCAAATATCTGATCTGCTATCTGTTTCTGTGATACCACTTTTGCTTTAACTTTCTTCTTCCGTGACATATCCTGTACCATGCCTTTCCATAAAATTGTTTCTTACCTTATCACTTACCTATTCCTTCCGGTACACCACCCGACCATCACAGATCGTATAGGTAATTACACCGGGCAGCACTTCTCCCACAAAGGGGGAATTACATGCCTTAGATGCAAAGTTCTCCACCTTCCATACCTGCTTCGGATGAAAAAGTACCAGATCCGCCGGGCCGTTCTCTTCCACATAGCCCGCATCCAGATGATACAGCTTCGCAGGCGCATAGCTCATTTTCTCTATCAGCTCCATCATAGTAAGATAGCCCCGATCCACTAATTCCCGGATACCAAGAGAAAGGGAAGTTTCCAGTCCGATAATACCGCTTGGTGCCTCTGTGATCGGTTTTGCTTTTTCCTCTGTACTGTGGGGTGCATGATCCGTGGCGATCATATCAATGGTGCCATCCTTTAAGCCTTCTATAATAGCCAGTCTGTCTGCCTCTTCCCGCAGGGGCGGATTCATCTTGGCAAGAGTACCATGCTCTATCACCGCCTCTTCTGTCAGGGTAAAATGGTGTGGTGCCGCCTCTGCATAGATATGGCTGCTGCGCTTCTTCGCCTGCCGCACCAGCTCTACTGCTTCTTTGGTGCTGATATGCTGAATGGACAGAGCGGCTTCCTCTGTCAGCGCAATCTGAAGGTCACGTTCTACCATAGAGATTTCTGCTTCTCTGGGAGAACCGCCGATTCCGTAATGGGCAGCGGCTTTGCCTGCATTCACACCGTTATTGGCAATCAATGCCGGATTTTCCTCATGGAGACTAACGGGCTTTCCTAATTTAGCCGCACGGCGCAGCGCTTCCCTCAGCTTTTCTTCATCCATCAACGGAATCCCGTCATCTGTAAATCCCGCTGCTCCGGCCGCGCTCAAGCCTTCCATATCCACAAGTTCTGCCCCTTTCATGCCCTTTGTGACATTGGCGCAGGAATAGATGTGGATATCTGTCTCTTTCCCTTTCTCAAGCACATAGGAAAGTGTCTCAACCGTATCTACCGCAGGCTTTGTATTCGCCATCAGCACCACGGAAGTAAAACCGCCTTTGGCAGCTGCCTTTGCACCGGTATGGATATCTTCCTTATGGGTAAAGCCCGGATCTCTGAAATGAACATGGACATCCACCAGTCCCGGTGCTATAACAAGTCCCGTGGCATCTATCCGTTCAATCTGTTCTAGCTGCTCTGCCTGCCCCGACCGTTCCGGTTCTTCTCTCTGCTCTGTCTCCGCACTCATGCCTTTTGGCTGCAATATGTCTAATAAAGACGTACCTCGCCTGACGATCGCTGCTATCCTGTTCTCCCGGATCAGAATATCATAATACCCTTCCCTGCCGGACCCCGGGTCTGTCAGATAACCGTTTGTAATATATATCATCAGTGTTTATCTCCTTGCAAATGACTGCTCTATGGCACATGCCATCTGTTTCATATCTAACTTAGCTTATTCTACCACATTTTCTATTCAAAGACTATCGGCTTATCCGTAAATTCTGCTTTTATCACAATAAACGGATAGCTTGGCGTATTCGTCCCTTTCTCCTCCGGGCCCGGACCGATCAGATTGGTATCCACATAAACAGCATTGGCGGTCTCATACAGTTCGTTAACTGCAATACTGTAACCGCCTGTCTGCTGTGTTCCGTAGCCAACACAGATGTAAACAAAGCCCTGGTCCTCAAAGGTCATTTTGAACGGCTCGGCTTTCTTTTCTTCTATCATGGAAAGTAACTCCTCCGGTACATTATCCTCTGCAATCACGGTAAACTCCCAGTCCTTGATTTTCTCCATCGGGTCCTTCCTGACCCCACAGGCGGCCACACACATACATAGCAGACACACAAGGCAGATACTTACGATTCTTTTTTCAAATTCACTCATAGTAACATTCCTTTCCGTTCCTATACGGCATACTGCTGTTACTACTAATATTATTAGAAAAATCTTTGTCCTATACCATAGCAGAAAGATTATTCCATATTTTACCTATATTTTATACAATCTTCGCATTCTGTTTATTGAATATAAACAGAATCTCCGTTATAATAATATCTGCTTGAAAAACTGACTGCAAAGTGGAGGTTTGTATGATCCGGTTTATTTTTTTAGTAATTTTTGTATTATTGTTTCTGATTTTGGGCTCTCCCCTGTTAGTCACAGAGTATATCATCGGCAAATTTAGTGCGGACGTTAAAAGCCGTCGTTCCCTGGCCATTGTCAAATGGGCATTCCGGGTATGCCTCTTTATTGCCGGGACCAAAGTAACTGTCATCGGCGAGGAAAATGTGCCAAAGGATGAAGCAGTCCTCTATGTAGGAAACCACCGCAGCTATTTTGACATTCTGATCACATATGTGAGGGTTCCAAGACCCACCGGATATATTGCCAAGAAGGAAATGCTGCGTCATCCGTTGCTACGGGACTGGATGAGATACCTTCACTGTCTTTTCCTGGACAGAAGCGATATCAAGCAAGGCATGAAAACCATCCTGGAGGGCGTGGAAAAGATTAAGTCCGGCATTTCCATCTGTATTTTCCCGGAAGGTACGAGGAACAAGGTAAATGATACCTTTCTTCCTTTCCATGAAGGCAGTTTCAAGATAGCAGAGAAATCAGGCTGTGCCATTATTCCAATGACCCTGAATAATACGGCAGCCATTTGGGAGGATCATCTCCCCAAAGTGAAGAAAGCACATATCGTTTTGGAATACGGCAAGCCGATTTACATAAGTGAAATGTCCCGTGAAGAAAAAAAGAACATCGGTGCCAAAGTTCAGAATATAATTAAAGAAACTTATTTCAAAAATAAAGAGCTGGTATAATGCCAGCTCTTATCTATTATTCCTCCGCTCTCTCTCCATCCAGAATAGCACTTAACATCAGCACAAATTCTGCGTTAAGGTCGATCCGGTTCATAATCCCCATCGTCTCATCTATATCCTTATAATTACGCGATCCGGCTTCATCCAGATAACTGACAGACTGCAGATTCCGCCCCAGCATATAGTGCAGATGATTCTCCAGTACAGTGGCATATTCATGATTCGTAATGATATGGTCCACCACGGTAAGTCTGGAAAGCTCATGCAAAAGTTCCTCATTGTTGCTTTGCCCCTTATCAGCATTAACCAACAGCTTGGAATTCTTAGAGGAATAGGAAATCTGCTCCACTTCCTGCATCAGCACTTTGATCACATCACTGCACAGATCCACATCCACTCTCTGCTTGGTAGACAGATACGTCACACATCCCCAGAATATGAAATCATTATCCATCCCGGTAACAGGATTCTGTGTCAGATAACTTTTAATAACTGTATGATATCCGCTTGCACCGGTGGCACGATACAGCTCCGTGGCTGCATAGAAATATTCTTCCGGAGAAACATCCTCCAGATATTTCTGAGCATAGCGATATGCACGGTCAGAAGCCTTCAGACACTGGGTCGCAAAGGTCCTGTCATAATTTTGATATAAATAACTGAATTTGGCCATAGATGCTGCAAACTGAATGGTCGCATCCATTGTTATGCCGTCAATATATAAAATATACCCGGTAGCTTTGTTGTCTACGCTGCTAACCGAAGCATATACTGCTCCGCTCTTGGCATCCTGCATCTTAAGCAGCCAGTCAATTTCATACTTAACTTCATCCAGAATATCCGGTATGTCATTCCCGCTCTCCGGTATCCCGACATCATCATTGAACATGTCCGGATATAATTCATATGCCAATAAAAGAGAATTGACTGTCTGGCAGCCCCGCACTACGTCTCTGGTTCCGACTTTATCCATATGCCATCCGCCCGTCACATCCAGTCGAATGGATGCTTCTTCCTTCATCTGGGCTTCTCGTACATGACATGCATTGTGAGCTGCCTCTCCGGCTAATTCCGAAGACAACGTCTGCCCGCACCGGTTGTAGTAATATTGCTTTAACACCACATGAAAAAGTTGTCCATATGGATTCTTGGATATTTCAAAGGGATAGGACTGTCCAATCATTGCTGCCTGTATGTAATACTCTCCCGGTGTGTTAAAATCCGTAAAATCCCCATAACTGATGTAGACTCCCGTTGTCTCATCATAGTCTTTAGGTTCAATCTCCCCTGTATAAACCACTGTGCCCGTATCTGCCTCCATGATCGTAAAAGTATCCGGTAGCATCTCTCCCTGAATAATAGCAACTTTATTACTGTCCTGTGCATAGCCCACCTGATCAATCAGAATATTAGGCAGACTTACCGGCACTTCATAATTGAATTCCGGGGTTAACCCAAGACTGGTAAAACCATCATCCTCACTATTCGTCTGTAATGCCTCCAAAGAAAGGTCTGACAGACCATTACATCCGGTCAGCAGCCCCAGGCATAAGAATATGCATATTATTTTTGTTATCTGTCTTCTTCCGTAAAACATATTTTGCACTTCGCGCTTTCTATCTGCTTCGTATTAGACTCGTAAACCCGCGCTTCCAGCGCTCTATCGCCTGCTCTCGCAGGCTGTTTACTCGTTAATGGCGCAAGAAAAACAAATGTCGCCTTCGGCGTCGCTTGTTTTTCTCTTGCGCTCATTATATCATAACATTTGGCTCTGTTCATCATAATAAACAATTTTTCCGTCTACGATGGTGCACAGATTCCTGGTGAATACTTCCATGGGATTACCGTCAAAGATAGCGATATCGGCATCTTTTCCCACGACAAGACTGCCTACCCGGTCTGCTACATTACATATTCTTGCAGCATTTATGGTGATTGCCTTAAGCCCTTCTTCCATATCCATACCCACCTTAACCGCAAGTCCCGCGCAGATCGGAAGAAACTGTATCATGGACACGGGATGATCTGTGGTGATAGCAGTGAGAATGCCATTCTGACTCAGTAATCCCGCTGTCTTAAAAGCCATATTCTTTACTTCGATCTTATTCCTGCTTGCCATGTCGGGACCGACAATCGCCGAAAAGCCTGCTGCCTTTAATTCTTCCATGATCAGATGGCCTTCACTGCAATGATCAATCGTCATACGCAGCCCAAATTCTTTTGCAATGCGTACCGCAGTCAGAATATCGTCTGCTCTGTGGGCATGTGCCTTTATTGGAATTTCTCCCTTCAGCACCGGCAGCCAGCATTCATAACGGAAGTCCGATATCTCCTCCGGATTACTTTGCCGTTTCTTCTGATATTCCTTTGCTTTCGTCAATTCTTCCCGCAGCATTGCCGCAATGGCCATGCGGGTTGCCGGGGAATTCCCCTGACCGGAATAATTCACTTTAGGGTTTTCTCCAAAAGCAACCTTCATGGCAGCAGGAGCCTTCACGATCATCCGGTCAATGCATCTCCCATGGGTTTTCAGAAAAGCAAACTGTCCACCCACGACATTAGCGCTTCCCGGACCTATCATGGCAGACGTAATCCCTGCCTGCAATGCATCATGAAAAGCAGCGTCCATAGGATTGATGGCATCTATGGCCCGCAGATAAGGCGTAATAGGATCAACATTCTCATTACAGTCATCTCCCTCCATCCCTTTCTTCTCTTCCGTAATGCCCATATGGCAATGCGCCTCAATGATACCCGGCATGACCAGATTGCCTTTTGCATCAATAACCTGAATGTCCTTCCGGCTTTTTAGCAGGTTTCTATCACATTCCCGCATATCTCCGACTGCAGAAATCCTGCCCTGTTCAATCCGGACATAACCATTCTCGTAATCCCGGTCTTCCATCGTCTTTATTTTTCCATTGATGATCACTAACATGTGATGTTTCCTTTTCCGGCTGATGTGCCTACTGCAGCTTACTCATCGGGTTGACCGGCTGGTCATCCTTTGTGAGCATAAAGTACACATTGGTGCCTTCCAGACTGTAATATTTGGTCGGAGATGCCACCGTTCCGATAGTATCTCCCACACTGACGTAACTGCCCTCGGAAACAATAATGTTATCCAACTGTCCATAAGTCAGTTCATAGCCATTTCCCAGATCCATAACGACCGTGTTACCGATAACCGGATCGTATCCGACGGATGTTACACGCCCGTCTGCCGCAGCAGCTATATTTTCACCCTGAGTCGCAGAAATTACAATGGCCGGATTATATTTGTATTGTTCCAAAGTAGGAAAATAGATGGTCTTATCCATACTGTAATTAATGAGAACATCTCCTACGATCGGCCACACCAGTCCATCCTCTTCGCTAAAATCCAGTGCCGGCTGTACCGTTGTGGAAATTGCTTCTGCCTCTTCTGTCGTTGTATTTTTTTCGGCAGTATCCACAGTCTCATCAAACATGCCCGCTTCTTCCTCTGCCTTTTTCTTATCTTTTTCATCACTCTTCTTATCATTCTGATCGGACTGTTCGCTTACATCCTGATTCTTTTCCTCACTCTTTTCATCCTCAGCGGACTTGTCCTTTTTCTTCTCTTCCTCCGTATTTTCTACTTTCTGGGAATTGGCCTCCTGAAAACTCGGGTCATAATCCAGATCATCTGTCCCTACTTCGGCAAACAACGTGTCCAATTCTTCTCCGGACATCATATTTTCCGCAGTCTGGGTATTTTGTCCTTCAAGCGCTTCGAAGTCTACTACGTAGTCCTCCTGTTCCTCTTTGTTATTTTTGTTTACGTAAACACCGGTTACCGTCAGTGCTGTCAGAACAAACACTGAGGATGCCAACATAATGAGTCTCTCTTTCCTGATGCTATTTCTATCTCTTCTTGCCATGAAACTTTGCCTCCTGTTTTCCAAATATGTTTCATGGTGTTAGTCTTACCCATTTTTGTCAGGTTATTCAAATTTTGCTAATTCTGTTCCGGTGAAAAAATATTTCAAAATACTTCCATAATCTTCTCCATTCAGTGCCAGACAGTTGGCTCCGTACTGACTCATGCCAAAGCCGTGTCCTACGCCGGTCACATGAAAGACAATCTGCTGCTCATTTTTTTCTATGGAAAAAGAGGCTGAGTGCAATCCGAAAAGCTGACGGAATGTTTCCCCATCCACTTCCGCCTTTTCTCCCTCCTGTGTGTATAGAACTTCTGTCACATATCCTGCCTCGTCATAGACAAACTGCCCGCCATTCCATATTGTTTCTTCCGTATAGGAGTCTCCCGTCACAGAACTGATACGCTCAATATAGGTATGCCGGTCAATCGTTACCATACTGCTCCACTCTCTGTATGCCCGGTCCTGCTCACAGACTGCCCCGGCAAGATATGGGCAATTATCAGTATGCCAGATCTGTCCGGCATCCCTTGTCTGTCCGTTGCTGACCGGAAAATAGCATGCCTGTATGGGCTGTCCCTGATAACACAGATACAGGCCCTGAGTCTCTCTAACCGCTTTCTCGTATTGATCCGGTTCTTCCTCACCATTTCCATAATAAAACCTTGAAATCCCTGTATCTTCCACACGAAGGCGGGTAACATCCTGTATTTTATAAGATTGTACCAGTTCCGTGCGAAGCAGGACAGCCTGTGCTTTCAATGCCTCTATCTCGTAATCTTCCTGCATAATTTCTGCCAGCCTGTAAATCAGATATTCCTCTGCTTCCAGCTCCCATGTTCCCCATTCCATAGCCACTTCCACATAATAACCGGCTCCGGCCTGCACTGTTTTATCCTGCTCCTTGTCTACGCATACTTCCTTTATATCCTCTCCAACATGTCCCCACAGGCAGGCGCATACATAAGGTAACAAAAAAACAAACAAAAGAAAGCCCAAAGCATCTCTTTTGTTTGTTCTTTTTTCGACGATTTTACTAACTTTCATGAAACACCCCACATGTACTATTCCTATGCAGGCATTTCAAGATCTATACCGGCATACTCTTATCTGGCCAAGTCCAGATGCTGAATAGTCGATACATTACCATTCTCATACAAGAAGATACCGGTGTTGCGAATCATGGCATTGTTGGTGTTATCCTTCTCTGAATTCAGTGCAAATTCCGTGGATACATTTGCAAG
>JALETS010000209.1 GCA_022781395.1 Lachnospiraceae bacterium
AGTTGCGTTCTCGGATGTGAAGACACAGATTGCTTTTGTGGAGGTAGAAGGAAACTTTGAGGACCACACATCCGATAATGAGCAGATTGATGCGAAGTTCTATTCCAGAGAAGAAGTGCGGGAACTGCTGGAAACTGAGGAGTTCAGCTCCAGAGCCCAGATGGCGGCATATTTCTTTACAATATATGGTGCCTGAACTGCAGCCTTTCTGGGAATCAATGTGTTTTTGAGCCTGATATGGTTTTCCTGTCCTGTATCAGATCACCTGCTTTGATGAACGGATTATGATAGCGTTTGCGCTTTTCCGGAAGGCATAATCTTCTGGATATCATTGTATCAAGCTGCTCATAGGCTGGTGGTGTTTTAAACTGAATCGCTTTGGTTGGGCAGTAAGCCACACAGGCATTACAGCCATGACAATGATGATTCCAGACAGGACGTTTATCATGCATGGTAATGTTTTGTGTCGGACATACTTTTGCACATGTTTCGCATCCGATACATCTGTCATCCGTATAAAATCCTTTATCGTATTCTGTCTCAACTTCCATATATGGGGTCATTAACCTGGGATATAGTTTCCGGGTCAGAAATGACATATGTGGATATGGGCGCTTCTTTTTCGCGTTTATTTTCCGGCCAATCTTTATCATGCTTCTTTCCATATATGGAATCATAAGTTTTTCGGGCGGAAAAGGCGGGTATGCGATACACTGACTGGCAACACAGCGTAGTGCACGACCGTAATGAAGATGAGCCCCTTTGTCTGCCAGTAGCTTTTCCATTGTTTCGAAACATTTTCCATGCACTGCTATATAAGTTGCAACCATAAATATATAAGCATTAGGATTTATTATGAGCTTCTTAACAAAAGTTTTCATTGTGCCGGGAATATCCCATTCATAAACCGGACAGACAAAACCGATCACGGTGGCATTTTCTGCTGAGACACTTTCGGGATTGCAGCGGACTGACACCAATTCGGCGCCGCCTATCTCTTCTGCAATCTTTGTTGCAGTTCTTAGACTGTTTCCTGTACCACTAAAATAATAAATAATCTTATCCATAAATCCTCCTTTTAAATTCTAATATGTCACACTTGTAACCTTTCTGAATGCATTATATAATAGAAAGACAGTAAGCACAATTCGAAATACTAAAGTGTCACACATTAGTTCTCTGTGTTACCGGGAGCAGAGTTTAGGTAAAAGGTTATAATATATGAATAAAACAAACGGAAAAATTGCAAAACAATCAAAAGAGAAGATAGCTAAAGCTTTACTTGTTATTATGGAGCAATATCATTTCAAGGAAATAACAATCACACAGATTGCTCAGGAGGCAGAACTTTCCCGCAAAACATTCTATAGGCTGTTTTCAGATAAAGAAGAAGTATTGACATACTTGTTTGATAACCTTTATACAGAGTGCTTTGCACAGATGAAGGAACGTAAAGTACAGCATTACTGGGATGTTGTGCAATGTTATTTCGACTTTTGGGAAGCACATAACTCTTTATTGACTCTTTTGAAAAAGAATAATCTATTAACATTTCTGTTTGAAGGCTATTATCAGTATTCTTTTGAAATATTTGAATATGTGAGAACGAAAGAAATTGTGGATGAATACTCCTCAACACTGCCATATATGCTGGCTTACAGCGTGGGTGGAATGCACAGTATGCTGATGAAATGGGTGGAAGAGGATATGAAGATTCCCTCATCTTTGCTGATTGAAAAGTTGAAAAATGGGTTTATGTCTGCGGAGATATAGTGTAAAATTCTATTAAGTAGTTTTTGTATGAGCATATTATTAGCAACTCGGCTATAAAGCTATACGGAAATAACTATAAACACATAAAAAGGCAGGTGAGTGTGGTGGCTTATGAAAAACTTTTAAATGAAATCTATGCGGCGGTATCGCTTAAGTATTTATGGAAAGAATATCAGCCATATTTTATCAAAAGCGAATCGCCGGACTGGATTAATGAAACGATGGATTTTGGTCTGGAGGTCAGCCAGGCGCTTCTTCCGGATGACGGACAGGAGGAAAGTTTTATTGAGCAGTATCTCGGCTGCCTGAAGGAAGATCTGCCGCCACAGGCATTTGAGAAATACGGTGACCGCCTCAATTTTTACAACGGGAGATTTTGGGCGATATTACCGGATCGAGCAGTACATCAGGATTATCTTTCCAAGGCCAAATACCGTTTTGACAGGAAACTGGATAAACTGAATACGAATTACGTGCACAAGCGATATAACGGACTGTATCTGTTTCTTCATCCGACGGATGAGAATGATATTGATGCGGGAGCACTTTTTGAGTATATGCGATATACACAGGAAAACAAAAAAGAGCGATTCGACTGGGTGTTTTTAAACTGTGTGAAGACGATTTATGTCTGTGATTACGGAAATGACACGATTGAGCCGATTGTACTGCCACAAAATGCGGAAAATTTTCTGAATACCGAAGCAGAATACCTGCGTTACTGCCATGAATGGGAGGACGGAGCAGCATTGGATTTGTAGATATCGTCAAAAAGCTTTGTGTGGATTAGTGGAGGTAACGTTTTGCGAAGAAGTGACAGAGAAATTACAAACAAAGTAGCAATTGAAGAATTTATTGCAAAAGAGCAGATACTTAGAATTGCCTTTTATGATGATGGTGATATTTATATTGTTCCGGTTAATTATGGATATTTGTATGAAAATGAACAATATACGTTTTACTTTCATGGTGCAAAAGCCGGAAGAAAATATGAGCTTAGTAAATCTATGCCGGTAGTAGGATTTGAGATTGACGGAAAATACAAGCTGTTAGAGGCTGAAACAGCCTGTGATTTTTCGGCAGAATTTCAAAGCGTGACAGGGATAGGAACGTTATCTCTTATAGAGGAGAAGGAAGAAAAGATAATTGGACTTAATACGTTGATGAAGCAGACCACTCATAACGCAGAGTGGAGTTATCATGAAGAAATGCTTGAGACGGTTGCTGTTTTCAAGTTGGATGTTCATAAAATATCATGCAAAGCAAAATAGATGATGTACAAATCCAAATATGATTTCCTTGTGAATATGTATGAGGATAATTTAGAAGTCGATGCAATAGAGGCAGCATATCATAATATTTTTAGAACGCAATCTGGAAAGAAACTCTGTAAAGAGATGTTTGTATGTGGAGAGAAAGTATGATCATAAAGATTTAATTGGTGAAGCAACCGAATATGACAAAAAACTTACTCTAGAGGAAAAGAAACCTAAGAGTTGGTGTAAAAGTGTAAGTGCATTTGCTAATACATTTGGTGGAGTTTTAATTTTCGGTATTTCTAATGAGGGGCAGGGTGTTGGGCTTGAAGACCCAGAAGGTGATGCAGAAAAAATTAGTGAGGTTATTAAAACAAGACTAGATCCAATACCGGAGTTTAAACTTAGATTTCATAAAACCGAAGATGGAAAGATTTTGGTTATACTTGATATATATAAAGGAGACGAAACACCGTATTATTATTCGGGAGATGGTGTATTAGAAGCATACATCCGTGTTGGTAATGAAAGTGTAAAGGCAACTGCTACAGAACTTAAGCGTCTTGTCCTTAGAGGGAAGAATGCATCCTACGATTCACAGAATTCTACTTATAAGGTGGAGGACTATGCATTCTCAAAACTTAAGGAAAGATACAAGAAATGGACAGGAAATAGTTTTGATGATAAATACTTAATTTCTTTCGGCTTGGTAAATGAGCAAGGATATTTAACAAATGCAGGGGCATTGCTTGCCGATGAGTGTCCGATTCTTTGTTCAAGATTATTTTGTACAAGGTGGAATGGACTGAATAAAAGTGGTGGCACAATTGATGCTCTTGATGATGCTGAATATACAGGTAGTGTGATTTCTTTGATCGAAAATGGAGAAGCATTTATTAAACGTAATGATAAGATGATGTGGCGAAAAACAGCCAATTCAAGAGAAGAAATGCCGGAATATGTGGAACGCAGTTATCATGAAGCACTCATAAATGCCTTGGTACATCGTGATTATATGGTAAATGGCAGTGAAGTTCATATTGACATTTACGATGACAGAATGGAAATCTGTTCTCCGGGAGGAATGCCGGATGGCTCGCTGATTCAGGAAAGAGATCCCCTTACGGTTCCTTCCACTAGAAGAAATCCTGTTCTTGCTGATGTGTTTAACAGACTTGGATATATGGAACGAAAAGGTAGTGGATTTGGAAAGATTATTAGTGGATATGAATTTCAAATAAATTATGATGAGAGCAAACGACCGTCATTTCGTTCAGATAGATATCAGTTTACTGTAGTGATGCCGAACTTGAACTATGATGTCCCTCAAGATGTCCCTCAAGACCAACTGGATGTTCAGATTATAGATTTAATTCGTAAAGACAGCAAGATAAGTACTGAAAAGATTGCAATTGCGTTAGGCGTAAGTTCTAAAACAATAAAGCGATATATAAAAGAAATGGATAATGTGAATTATATTGGTCGTGGATTTAGTGGACATTGGAAAATTACGAATAATAAGTAAGTGAAGTGAAAAAGATGTTTTCATATGGAGAGAAAGTCTGATCATGGAATTTGATGAAAAACTGATTCCCTGAAAGCAATTTCGAAGTACTTCTCGGTGTCTTTGGATGAACTGTTATCCGGCGAGGAGATTCTTAACATTGCCGAAACTGACAACAGACAGAAAGAGAAACATTTTCGTGATCTGGTTTTTGGACTGCTTGATTGTAGTGTAGCGATTTTTCTTTTCCTGCCGTTCTTTGGACAAAGAGTGGATGGGGTTATAGAGGAGGTCTCGCTACTTTCTCTGACTGAAATAGAAGCGTATGTGAAAATACCTATCTGATTGTTGTCTTCGGAATGATTATATGGGGTATTTTCACCCTTGTACTTCAGAATTGCGGATCAATCCTTTGGATACAGTGTAAAGATAAAGTTTCTTTAGGGTTGAGTGTGGTGGGAGCACTCTTTTTTATGATAAGTCTGCAGCCGTATGCGGCGGCGTTTACCTTTATGTTCTTGATAATAAAGGCTTTAATGCTGATAAAATGGGCATGATACGATTCGTATCGCTGATGTGACGTACCAATTCTTACATTATTTCTTCCGTCCGGTTAGATTGTATTCAGGCGAAAGCCAAATACAATAGTTAAAGGATGGATGAAAAATGAAGAAAAGAAACCAAAGGAATCTTACCGGAGTTCATATGCTGTTATATACCATTACAGACTGGTTAGGGCTAGTGCCGTTTTGTTTTGTGCTTGGATTCGGGATTCTTGGACTTGTACAGATGATAATAAGAAGAAGTCTGTTGAAGGTGGATTACAGTATTCTGGTGCTTGGCTGATTTTATCTGCTTGTAATGGCAGCCTATATCCTGTTTGAGGTATTTATCATTAACTACAGACCGGTATTGATAGAAGGCTGTCTGGAAGCTTCTTACCCATCTTCAACAACAATGCTTGTGATGTGTGCTATGCCAACTGCTATAATGCAGTTTCATACCAGAATCAAGACAGGATGGCTTCGAAAAGCTTTTAACTATGTTATGCTCGCCTTTACTGCATTTATGGTCATCGGCAGATTGGTTTCGGGTGTACATTGGTTTACAGACATTATAGGTGGTGCATTACTAAGCGCCGGCCTGGTTATGCTGTATTATTCTGTCTGTAGCCTGCAAGGTGAGAATTTGAGTTAATATAGATTGCAGAAGGCTCATTATCAATTAAGGTAGTGGGCTTTTTTGTTGGTTTTGGATGAAAACAAACTTATATCATTTTTGTATAACGGTGTTGTTATTTTGCGGGAAATTTGTTAAAATTTTATGAAAAAAGGATAATTCTACCGAATTTAAATTGCTGTTATCAAAAGGGGGATAAACGGATGAACTATTTGAGTTTTTTGAGGAGTCTGTACATAAGAACTATGACAAAATAGCTCTTGTGGATCAGGATGGTACACGTAAGTTTACTTACAATGAATTGGATGAATTAAGCGGGCGGGTTGCCACCAGGCTTACACAGGAAGGAGTGTGTGCAGGGGATTCCGTCATGATCCATATGGGCAGAAAGTCAGAGTATTTTGTTGCTTATCTTGGTATCTTAAAGATGGGTGGCGTGGTTGTGCCGGTTATCGAGGAATACCCGACGGATCGAATTGAGTATATCGAGAAGGACAGCCAGGCGAAAAAGGTTATCCGTGTAGGAAACCTGATGAGTCAGCACAGCGATGGAGAGTTCCAGATTAATTTTATAGCCAACGGATTCATGCGTACTCTTCGGGGATATGCAGTAATCGGAAAGTTCCCGGTATCTGCCATGGATTAACCGGATGAAAATAATTTGAGAAAGGGGAAATTTGAGTATTATGAAAAAATATATATTGTCTATCTTATGCGTAATTATAGCATGTGTTTTTGTATCTGGCTGCAGTAAAAAAACAAGGCAAACTGAGGAGAATGTTGCCGGTTATGCAGATAAATATATTGATTTGCATCTTCACCTTGATGGTGCAATTACACCTGATATAGCTAAAAAGCTGGCTGCGGTTCAAAATATAGAATTACCTACGGAAGATGATGAGGAATTAGAAAAACTTCTTACAGTTCCAGAGGATTGTACAGATTTAAATGATTTTCTGGAATGCTTTGCACTTCCGGATTCATTGATGATGACTAAGGAAGGACTTAGTGAAGCTGTATATTTGGTGGCAGAAAATATAAAGAGTCAGGGGGTTATATATGCTGAAATCCGTTTTGCTCCTCAACTTCATACAGAACAGGGAATGACCCAGGAAGAAGCTGTGTTGGCTGCTTTGGAAGGCTTGAAGCGTACAGATTTAAAGGTAAATCTTATTCTTTGTTGTATGAGGGGTGATGGAAATGAGGAGGCAAACTATGAAACTGTGGAATTGGCGAAAAAATACCTTGTAGAAGATGGTGGTGTAACCGGCATAGATATTGCAGGTGCAGAAGCAATTTACCCAACTTCAAATTATTCCGAACTTTTTGCCAAAGCTAAAGAATATGGCATACCATTTACTATTCACGCAGGTGAGGCTGATGGAGCAGAAAGTGTAAGATGTGCCATTGAATATGGAGCTGTGAGAATAGGGCATGGAGTTCGAATCAATGAAGATGAGAATGTAGTAGAGTTGGTAAAGAATAAAGGTATCTATTTAGAAATGTGTCCTACCAGTAATCGACAGACACATGCTGTGGAAGATATGTCCGATTATCCGTTAGTGGATTATCTGAATGACGGAATCAAAGTTACGCTTAATACAGATGATATGGCTATAGAAGGAACAACAATAGCTGAAGAATTTCGTTACATGGAAAGAAACTTCGGTCTTACACCTGAACAAGAAAAATTGATGCTCGCAAACTCAATTGATGCTGCTTTTACAACTGAAAGTGTAAAAAATGAGCTTCGAAAGGAATTGGGCTTTGAAGTGAAAGATGTAAAATAGAGAAATAAGCTGTTTATGAGCATACATTAAGCAAGGCAGGAGGAAAAAGGTGAAAAACAAAATATTAAAATTAAGTGCCATTTTTATTGCTGTATCCATTGTAACAGGGGTGATGGGGTGCAGCCAACAGGAATCGGAAAATAATTCAGATACCGTATCTGAAGATTTGGGTCTGAATGGAGAAACTAAGGAAGCATCCCAATATACCATTGATCTAAACAATGAAGTATATGCCTTACTGGATTTTGACGATAAAGATGAATTTGAGAATGCAACAAGAGGACTTATCACGGCTCCACAAACGCTTGATATTATCGATGAAAATGGAAAGGTTATTTGGAGCCAAACGGCATACTCCTTCGTTGAGAGCGACTCGCCTGATACAGTGAACCCGAGTCTTTGGAGAAATACGCAGCTTAATCATATCTATGGCTTATTTGAGGTGGTTGATGGAATTTATCAGGTACGTGGATATGATATGGCAAATATCACATTTATTAAAGGGGAAACAGGATGGATTGTTGTGGATCCTCTTATGTCAGTGGAGTGTTCAAAAGCAGCTTTCGAGCTTGTGACGGAGGAATTAGGCGAATATCCAGTAAAAGCTGTCATCTACAGCCATTCCCATATAGATCATTATGGCGGAGTAAAGGGTGTTATTTCGGAAGATGATGTATTAGCGGGTAATGTAGAAGTGATAGCACCTGATGGTTTTGAAGAGCATGCAGTTAGCGAAAATGTTTATGCAGGTATTGCAATGGGAAGAAGAGCCAGCTATCAGTATGGAACCATTCTTGAACCGGGTGAACAAGGATCCCTGTGTATTGGTATAGGAATGGGGCAGTCGAAGGGAACAGTTTCATATATTTCCCCAACATTAAACATTACCCAAACAGGTGAAAAACATACGATAGATGGTGTTGAGATTGAGTTCCAGCTTACTCCGGGAACAGAGGCACCTGCCGAAATGAATATGTGGATTGCTGATAAAAAAGCCCTTTGGATGGCAGAAAATTGTACAGGCACACTTCATAATCTGTATACTCTGCGCGGTGCCCAGGTCAGAGACGGTAATGCATGGGCCGAGTATCTTATGGAATCATTGGATTTATACGGCAATGAAGCGGAAGTGTTGTTTCAGTCACATAACTGGCCACATTGGGAAAATGATACTATAAAGGAATATATCACCAATACAGCAGCTGTTTATAAGTACATTAATGACCAGACGCTTCTATATATAAATGAGGGTTACACGGAAACTGAGATTGCCAACATGATTAAGTTGCCTGAAGAACTTGAGAAAGTTTGGTATACCAGGCAGTATTATGGAACCGTAGCTCATAATTCAAAAGCAGTATATGAAAAATATATGGGTTGGTATGATGCAAACCCTGTACATTTGGCTGAACTGGAACCAAGTGAGTCAGCCAAAAAATATGTAGAATATTTTGGTGATATCAATGAGGTTCTTAAAAAAGCAAAAGTGGACTTTGACAATGGCGAATATCAATGGGTAGCAGAGATTACCAATTTGCTTGTATATGCCGATCCAACTAATACAGATGCCCGATATTTATGTGCAGATGCTCTTGAGCAGCTTGGATACCAGGCTGAGTCAGGACCATGGAGAAATGCATATTTTAGCGCAGCGCAGGAGCTTAGAAATGGAACAAATATGGATCCAGATACTCGAGGTTCTTCTAGTGGAGATACGATAAGTCATATGACACCAGAGATGATATTGGAATACATGGGAATCCTGGTAGATACAATGAAGGTGCAAGACCTTAGCTTTACTGCAAACATTGTTCTCCCGGATGAAAATTATGTGTTGATTGTTAAAAATGGTGTTGTCATGTATCAGAAGAACGCATCATCAGAGGAGGCAGATGTTACTTGGACAACAAATAAGATGGGATTGTTAGCAATCATATCGAAAAATGAAGATGAAATATCAAAATTGATTGTTCAGGAAGGCGATGAGAACTATCTGAAAAAACTTACTGATTCAATAGAAACAATTAGTGACTATAATTACTTTAATATAGTGGAACCGTAATGAATTCAAGACGCTTTACAGACCTGACCTGTCACCGGAAAAAGGAGAAAAACTGTATGGAATTAATTCGAAACAGCAAAATTATTGACAAAAAATACAAAGAATTTGATCCGACCACATATTAATCGGAAGATAAAGAAGAGCTTGCCATAGACAATATTATGATGCTAAAGGCTGTCAGCAAGAAAATGGAGTATCAGAGGGTCATTGGTTTAAATAAACAACGGTTATCTTTTAGAGGAAAAGGTATTTTATAAGGAAACAGAACAAGCATTTAAAAGCAGAAAGTTACAGGAATTGTTAGAGATGACAAAGAGAGGAAACAGATATAAAGAGCTGGTAATAGTTATGGCAGCTGTTATTATAGGAACAGGCTGCTTTTTCGCAGGGGAAGGTGTCGCATCCAGCCGATATAAGGCTGAGCAGGAAATGAATATCATGCTAAACAGGAGTGATTTGGATGGTCTTGGCAAGATTACAGGCACGATATATGTGACAGGACACAAATGCCCGGATTCTGATACTGTGGGTAGTTCTATTGCATATGCGCATCTGCTCTGCGAACTTGGATATGATGCCAAACCGGTTATTCTTGGGCAGATAAATAACGAGAGCAATTATATATTGAATGCCGCCGGGCTTGAGACGCCGATGGTGCTTCAAGACACAGCCGGATGTAATATGGTTTTGGTGGATCACAGCGAATATACACAGTCTGCAGAGAATTTACAGGACGCGAATATTATCAGTATTATTGATCATCATGCAGACGGGGCAGTAACGACAGCCGGATCGCTTATTTATGATGCAAGACCTCTCGGATCAACGTCCACCATTGTTTGGATACGTTATCGGAACTATGGAGTCACACCTGATCGGCAAACTGCTATGGTTATGATGGGAGCAATTCTTTCAGACACAAACAATCTTCAGTCTGAAAGCACTACTTACGCAGATAGAGAAGCTATAAAGGAACTGAGTGATCTGGCAGAAATCAAGGATGTGGATGCTTTTTATCAGGATATGTATAAAGCAGCGCTTTCATATGAGGGAATGACTGATGAAGAGATATTCTTCAGTGACTATAAGGAATATGAAAGTGGGGGCACAAGGTATTCTATTGGCAATATCAACGCATATGATGAAGAGAGCGCAAAAGATTTAGCTGAGCGTATGCTGGAGGTGTTTCCTTCAGCTCTTGCATCGACCGGGATGGACATGGCATTTGTACAGATTAATGTTATTCATGATGATGTTTCATTCAGCTGTCTGATTCCTTCAGATAAGGATGCAGACGCGGTACTTGAGGCTGCTTTTAATGGAGCAGCTGTACATGAGGGTATTTGGTATAAAATAGAGCCATGTGCGTCCAGAAAGAAGGATGTAGTTCCACCTATCACAAATGTACTGAACTCTCGTCTTTCATCCAAAGAATAAGTTTTCGACTGGTTGCCCAATATTTCATACTTTTCATGTTACATGAATGTCGCTTAGGAATGGAGGATTATAGATTACATATGAAAAAATACAATTATATTGATTTGGTTAAGATGATAACTATGTTTTTGGTCATCCTTTGTCATTGTCTGCTCTTTTTCAGCGATAACCCGTATTGGGTTGTGAATGCGGATTATGAAAGCTATGGGGCTAAATTCTTATGTAATATTTTGAATTATTCAGTGGTTCCTGTATTTGTATTTAGTGCAGGTTTTCTCTTTCAGGTTTCCATGCAGCATAAGGAGAGCAGTATAACTGATGCCCTCATAAAGCGTGCAAAGCGCTTGCTGTTACCTTATTTGTTATATGGATTGTTATGGCTGGTTCCTACATATACTCTTTTTGACATTCCTTCGTATGGAAGACCTGAAGGCAGTTCGTTAACAGATGGGTATAAATCTATGTTTCTTGGAATGTTTTGTGATGTGGCGTGGTTTTTGTTAATGTTGTTTTGGGTATCGATCATATGGATCATTCTGAAGAGCCTGCTGAAAAGGAATCGACTAATCGTTGGCTCTGTTGTTGCTGTTGCATTGTATTTTGCAACTCACTATCTGTTGGCGGGCATCAGTTACTATACATTAAGTCAAATTGATATTTACATTGTTATATTTTTTATGGGTGCATCATTCTTCTGGATTGCCGATAAAACAGAAAAACTATCTATGCCTGTACTGATAACGATATCAGTAGTTGGTATACTGATATGTGCGATACTTGCACAGTATGCGCCAATATATTATTGGACTCTTTGCGTTTTCGAAATTGTTATGCCGGTTGTTATGGTATTACTTGCAATGGGACTATGCAAGCTAAAACTGCAGACCCGTATAGAGGATACCCGTATATACAAGTGGCTGCTCAAGCATAATATGGATATTTATCTTATGCAGGCACCCGGAATGTATTTAAGTTTCAGATTGTTCTATCCCCTTGTTGGACAGAATTGTGCACTGTGTGTCATATTATGCTACATTCTTACAATGGCCCTTGATATATTTATTGTTCTAGTGTTGTCACATATAAGAAATGGATTGCAGAGGCTAATTTTCGAATAAAAATTTACTGATTAGGAAAGTGAATATATGGCAAACATAGTAACAGGCTGTCGCATTTTATGCAGTATATTGATGTTGTTTTCTCCTGCATTTTCGGTGCAGTTTTATATTCGGTGATACATATTCCAAGATGGCTGTGGATCTGGATCTTAGTGATTGCAATAATTAAGATTATTAATGTAATATCGGGATTTATATGTAAGAGAAGATTAATGGTTGAACATACTATTATGAATAAGGTTACAGGTTTTATGTTATTTATATTACCTTTGACATTTGTTTTCATTGAATTAAAATACAGCGCTGTTGTAGTTTGCACGATAGCAACATTTGCGGCAATCCAGGAAGGACATTTGATCAGGACAGGACGCGAAATAGTATAAACTGCTATAAATTATTCAAAATATTTCTGCGAAAACATTGACAAATAAATCCAAAACAGTTATGATATTCGAGTATGCCGCATAGCGAGGTAGAAGTATGCCCATTCGGACATCACCAAAGCTAGCGAGTAAATGAACTTAGTGTTCATGAATAGGAGGTGCCATATGTACGCAATTATTGCAACAGGTGGAAAGCAGTACAAAGTATCTGAAGGAGACGTTATCAAAGTTGAGAAACTTGACGTTGAAGTAGGTGCTTCTGTAACATTTGACCAGGTTATAGCTGTTAGCGATAAGGAGCTTAAGGTTGCTGCTGATGTTGAGAAAGCAACTGTAACAGGAACTGTTATGGATCAGGGTAAAGCTCGTAAAGTTATCGTTTACAAGTATAAGAGAAAAACAGGCTATCACAAGAAAAATGGTCATAGACAAGCATACACACAGGTTAAGATCGACAAAATAAATGCATAAGCATTTAGTGTATTGCTAAGAGGTGTGAGATGACTAAGATCACATTTCATACAACAAAGACAGGAGAATATCGTGGATTCACATGCGAAGGACATGCAGGATATGCTGATTATGGTCAGGATATCGTATGCGCATCAATTTCCGTACTGGTTATTAA
>JALETS010000236.1 GCA_022781395.1 Lachnospiraceae bacterium
CATAACTGTCCCTTCGTTAGCATCTCCACTGATAATAATGTAGTCGTCCACCTTAAAAGGCTTTAACAATAGTATCAGCACACCGCCTGCAAAATTGGAAAGACTACCCTGTACGGCAAGACCGATTGCTACGCCTGCCGAACCAAGCAATGCCACTATGCTGGCCGTATTCAACCCAAAACCGGAAGCAATCATGAAGAACAATAAAATATACAATACCGCCTTAAGGAAAGAATCTACGAACTGCACTACACCCGTATCCGCATTCGCTCTTTGCATGGACTTACGAACAATTCTGCGAAGCAGCTTGATGATCTGGATGCCGACTATCAGCACGATGACAGCCAGCAATATTTTCACACCAAAGCGCAGTGCTTTGTCCGGAAGCTCCTGCAAATATTTCTGCAAAACTCCCGGATCGATAGTCTCCGGTTCAAAATTCATGTTCTCATTTTCCATATCAATAACTATACCTTTCTATGTTACTTCATTGTTTTGGCTTCTGAGCAGAACTTTTCTTTACGCTCTCTTTCTTCACACTGCGTGCTTCCTCTGCTTTCTTTTGCGCTTCCATGATTTTCTGCAGATTTTGCGCTGCCTCTTCTGCCTTCTTCACCAGTTCCTCTGCAGTTTTCGTACGCTCTTCTGCTTCCTGTTGTGCACGTTTTGCCAATTCTTTAGCTTCTTTGACTGCGCGCTTGGCCATTTCCTTAGCCTCAGCTGCCAATTGTGCAGTCCGTTCAGCTTCCTCTTCAGCCAGCTTTCTTTCCTGCTCCTCCTGTTGTCTGCGCAGCTCTTCTGCACGTTTTTTCTCTATTTCGATTTTTTCTTCTTTCGTATAAGGTGTATAGGAGAAAATACTAATGCTGAGCGGTGCGCTGACCATATCAATCGCATATGGTTTGCCGTCCCATTCAGTCTCAATAGAATTACAAATGCCACGATTTACAATATTGGCACCACCATATATCTTATCATCTGTATTAAATATTTCTTTATACTTACCTTCATAGGGAACACCTACACGGAATTCCTGCTTCACATTGGCAAAATTAGCCACAACAACAAGCGTATCCTTCTCTTTTTCTGTTTTACGCAGATAAGAAAGCATACAGCGGTCAGGTGTTATGCAGTTGATCCACTCAAAGCCTTCCCATGAAGTGTCTTTAGCATATAAAGCAGGTTTAGAAGTATACAAATGATTCATATCTGCAATCATCTGATTCAGTTTCTTATGTTCCTCATACTCAAGCAGTTCCCATTCCACGGATCTGTTTTCGTTAAACTCGTCATATTCTCCGATATCCTGCCCCATAAAGAACAGTTTTTTACCGGGATGTGTCATGTGATAAGCATAGGTCAGTCGCAGATTGGCAAACTGTTCCGGTCTTCCCCCTGGCATTTTCCCTATCAGAGTGGCTTTACCATGAACCACTTCATCATGAGAAAATACCAGCATAAACTTCTCACTGTAAGCATAGATCATGCTAAATGTTAATTCATTATGACGTCCGGAACGGAAATAAGGATCTGTCTTAATATAATCAAGATAATCATTCATGAAGCCCATATTCCATTTCAAATCAAATCCCAGACCATCATCCTCCAGAGCTCCCGTAACCTTGGGCCATGCCGTAGATTCCTCTGCAATCATCAGAACACCTTCGTTACGTTTCTTCATAATAGAATTCAGATGCTTCATGAATTCTACGGCTTCCAGATTTTCATTGCCTCCATAGATGTTGGCAACCCACTGCCCATCCTGCTTACCATAATCCAGATACAGCATGGATGCCACAGCATCAATCCGGATGCCGTCCGCATGATACTGCTCTACCCAGTACAGGGCATTGGCAATCAGATAGTTTGTAACCTCCGGTCTGCCATAATTATAGATCAACGTTCCCCAATGAGGATGAAAGCCCTGTCTCGGGTCCTGGTGCTCATACAGACAGGTACCGTCGAATGCTGACAGACCATAAGTATCCCGTGGGAAATGTGCCGGTACCCAGTCTAAGATTACACCTATACCTGCTTTATGCATTTCATTCATGAAATACATAAAATCTTCTGCCGTACCATAACGGGATGTAGGCGCATAATAACCAATAACCTGATATCCCCATGACGCATCCAGCGGATGCTCCATAACCGGCATCAGTTCAATGTGGGTATATCCCATTTTCTTCACATACTCGATAATCATCGGCGCCAGTTCCCGATAGTTATAGTATTCTCTTCCGTCATCAGGTTTTGCAAAAGATCCCAGATACATCTCATAGACATTCATTGGCTCATCTTCTGCCTGAACTGAGGCGCGATTCTTCATCCATTTATTGTCTTCCCATGCAAATCCACTGATATCTCTGACGATGGAAGCACTGTCAGGGCGTAACTGTGCGCCGAAAGCATAGGGATCTGCTTTCATGAAAGTTAAACCGCCTTTGACCTTTATTTCATACTTATAGCATTCTCCCACCTTGACATCGGGAATAAACAGTTCAAAGATACCGGAATCCCACAATCTTCTCATCTGATGGGTTCTGCCATCCCAGCCGTTAAAATCTCCTACTACACTGACACGCTGTGCATTGGGCGCCCAGACAGCAAAACAGACACCTTCCACACCATCCAGTTTCATGGGGTGGGCACCGAGCTTCTCATAGATCATATAATGGATACCGGCATTAAACTTCTCTGTATCCTGTCTGGTAATCTGAGGCTCAAAATTATAGGCATCCTTTACTTTCTTAAGGCTGCCATCCTCTGCCTCCACAACATATTCGTAAGCCGGTACTATTTTTCCCGGAAGAAGCACTGCAAAATAGCCTGACTCATCAGCCAGTTCCATCTTGTAGCTTTTATCTCCGTCCAGGAGCTGTAATCTAACCTCTTTCGCCCCCGGCTGAAATGTCTGTACCAGAACAGAATTACCGATTACATGCGCTCCCAGCATGGCGTGCGGATTATCCGATTCAGAATAAACAATCCCCTCTATTTCCGGCCAGTTCATTAATTTATACAGTTTCTTATTCATACCAATACCATACCTTTCTATTCTTCAATCTTATGAATCAGTATTCCGCTTCGAAGCTTCGGCTCAAACCAGGTGGACTTAGGCGGCATTAATTTGCCTGCATCCGATACTGCAAATAATTCATGTATGTCTGTTGGATACATTGCAAAGGCAACCTTGGCATCTGTATGTACACGCCGTACCAGTTCTTCAAGTCCCCTGATGCCTCCCACAAAATCAATTCTATCATCTACTTTGGGGTCGAGAATTCCAAGAACAGGCTCAAGCAGATCTTTTTGCAGGATTGCCACATCCAGATCCTCCACCGGATCACCTGTATATCGCTCTGCTTTTACCGTAAGGCGATACCAGATATCATCCAGATACATACCGATCTCTCCCTTACATTGCGGATGATAAGGAGACGTTCCCATACTCTCCACCTCAAATATTTCCCGTACTTTCCCAAGAAATTCCATTTCGGAATATCCATTTAATGACTTAACCACCCGATTATAATCCATAATCATCAATTGATCATCCGGGAACAGCACTGATAAAAAATAATTAAATTCTTCCTCACCTGTATAATCCGGATGTGCTTTTCTTCTCATTTGGGAGACTCTTACTGCTGATGCGCATCTGTGATGGCCATCCGCGATATAGACCGATCGCACTTGTTCAAATTCCTGTCTGATCCGCTCCACGCTTTCTGCATCATCAATAATCCATAGTCTGTGTGTAATACCGTCATCCGCTGTAAAATCGTAAACAGGCGGTGTTATCCTTGCTTTGCATACCTCTTTCTCTATACCTTCACGACTGCGATATGCCAGAAAAATCGGTCCGGTCTGCGCACTGCAGACATCTACATGCCTGATACGATCCGCTTCCTTATCTGCTCTTGTATTTTCATGTTTTTTAATGACCCGATTCTCATAGTCATCCACCGAAGCACAGGCAGCGATTCCCACCTGAGACCGCCCATTCATCACAAGTTCATATACATAATAAGCTCTTTTCTCCTCCTGCACGAAAGCTCCGTCATGTATCATATCATTCAGCATATCTCTTGCTTTCTCATAAACCTCCGGTGCATACATATCATAATCTGCCGGAAACTGTGTCTCCGGCCTGTCTATTCTTAAGAAAGATAAGGAATCATCCTTTACCGCCTCATAAGCTTCTTCTCTGCTGTAAACATCATAGGGCAACGCCGCAATCCGGCCTGCCAGATCTGTCCTCGGTCTGACTGCACAAAAAGGAATTATCTTAGCCATATATTCTCCTGCCTTTATCTAATAGTTATAAATATTTTATCATTTTAAACTATACAGTACAAGCGTGAAGTGCTATGATATATTCATCATCAAAAAGGAAGTGTAATTCTATGACACCAGAAAACAAAAAAATATTAAACCGGATCAATGCTTATGCAGAAAAAGTTCTGGCTGATATCGATCCACAGAACACAAGAATCTCTTATCAATTAGAGGCCTTAAAGCCTGTTATGCAGGAAATTGCTGATGAAACGGGCAAATCCATCGAAGATGTATTTATACTCTACATGGATCTGGCAAGCGAAGCCTCCGTGGAGGCAGAAAACAACCTGCAGGCAGTACTTGAGGAGGATGAGGAAGCAGATTTCTCTTCTATTGCCAATCGAATCAATTAAAAAGGTTCGCTGTTTTGGATATCATTTCCGGCAGCGAACCTTTTTCTCTTATAAACTCTCTTGTAAATATAAATAGTATATGCAATCCCTATTTAACGACTCTTACACGGAATACTCCGTCGATAGACTGTAATTTCTTAATAATATCCTCTGAAGCCGCTGTCTCAATATCCAGCATGGTATAGGCAACTTCTCCTTTAGACTTATTGGTCATATCAGAAATATTAATGCCATTGTCACCAAAGCATGCCGTAAACTTAGTGATCATGTTTGCAATATTCTTGTGAAAGATTGCCACACGGCCTGCCTGAGAGCAGACGCCCATATCACATTTCGGATAGTTAACACTGTTGATGATATTACCATTCTCCAGATAATCCTTCATTTCTTTCACTGCCATGACCGCACAGTTATCTTCGGATTCTTCCGTGGAAGCACCAAGATGCGGAATGACAATACATCCGTCCTGTCCTGCTGTAGTCGGATTGGGGAAATCGGATACATATTTACGTACTTTACCGGATTTGATACCATCCAGTACTGCCTTTTCATCCATCAGAAGATCTCTTGCAAAGTTCAGCAGAATCACGCCGTCTTTCATCTTCTCGATGGCTTCTTTATTGATCATGCCTTTGGTTGCATCCATCAGCGGGACAGGGATGGTAATGATATCACACTGCTCATAAATCTCTTCTACATTGAGCACATGCTTGACATCACGGCTTAAGTTCCATGCTGCATCTACCGACACATAAGGATCATAGCCATACACTTCCATACCCAGATGCTTTGCCACATTCGCAACCTTAACGCCGATTGCACCAAGTCCGATAATACCAAGCTTCTTATTCTGAATCTCTGTACCGGCAAAATTCTTCTTGGCTTTCTCAGCAGTTTTGCTGATATTTTCATCTGCCTGATTGTCCTTAACCCACTCGATACCGCCTACGATATCACGGGAAGCAAGGAGCATACCTGCAATAACCAGTTCCTTAACACCATTGGCATTGGCTCCCGGTGTATTAAAGACTACAATACCCTTCTCTGCGCATTTATCTAACGGAATGTTATTGACTCCTGCTCCTGCCCTTGCAATCGCAAGAAGATTATCCGGCAGCTCCATATCATGCATCGCTGCACTTCTGACAAGAATACCGTCTGCCTCATTCACATCTTCCGTCTTCACATACTGATCGCTGAATTTCTCAAGTCCGACTTCAGCGATTGGATTTAAACAATGATACTTAAACATATGTATGCCTCTTTTCCTATTTATTGTTTTTCTCAAATTCTTTCATGAAAGCAACAAGTTTTTCTACACCCTCTGTCGGCATAGCATTATAAATACTTGCTCTCATACCGCCTACTGTTCTGTGACCTTTCAGGTTCACAAATCCGGCTGCTGTTGCTTCTTTAATGAATTTTGCATCCATTTCCTCATTACCGGTTACAAAAGGCACATTCATAAGTGATCTGTCTTCTTTTCTGACGGTTCCTTTAAACAATTCGCTTTCATCCAGGAAATCATATAATATCTTTGCTTTCTTCTCATTGGTAGCCTTCATAGCCTCAAGGCCGCCATTCTTAAGAAGCCACTTAAATACCTTGCCGCAGATATAAATACCGTAGCATGGAGGTGTGTTATATAAGGAATCATTATCTGCATGAATCTTATATTTCATCATGGTAGGAGTACCCGGAAGGACATCATCCGTCAGCAGATCTTCTCTGATAATAACAACCTGTGTGCCCGCCGGTCCTACATTCTTCTGTACACCGGCATAAATCATACCGTACTTCGTTATATCCATGGGCTCTGACAGAAAACAGGAAGATACGTCAGATACAAGAATCTTTCCCTTTGTATCCGGTAATTTATGGAACTTCGTTCCATAAATTGTATTGTTCTCACAGATATATACATAATCCATATCATCCGTGATCGGCAGATCCGAGCAATCCGGAATATAAGAAAATGTCTTATCCGCAGAAGAAGCCAACTCGACTGCTTCACCGTAAATCTTAGCTTCTGCAAAAGCCTTCTTAGCCCACTGACCTGTCAGAATATATCCGGCTTTACGATTTTTCATCAGGTTCATCGGTACAGATGCAAATATCAGACTGGCACCACCCTGTAAGAATAACACTTCATAGTTATCAGGAATATTCAGCAATGTTCTAAGGTCGGCCTCAGCCTCTTTGATAATAGTATCATAAGCCTTGGATCGATGGCTCATTTCCATAACAGACATTCCTGTTCCTTTGTAATCTAACATCTCATCTGCTGCTTCTTTCAATACCTCTTCCGGTAGTACAGCAGGTCCTGCTGAAAAATTGTATACTCTAGCCACTTTTTTCTCCTCCAGTTTATATATTAAATTTATAAATCAACAACCATTTTACCTTTTTCAAATACTTTAGTCAATTACTACGCCAAACTTTTTAGGAAACATATTTTTTCTAGTAAAACATAACCACCGGAGTCCCTACTTCCACCATATCATATAGCTGTTCCATGGCAGCTCTCGGTGTATTAATGCATCCATGAGAACCGTTGGTCTGGTAGATCGTGCCGCCGTAATTACTTCGCCATGCCGCATCATGAATACCGATATTACCCTTGACAGGCATCCAGAAATCTACATGAGAAGCATAATTGGGTCCACGTAAAATCCTGTTTTTCTGTTTCAGATACACATAGTTAACTCCCGTAGGAGTTCCCATTTTGCGGGAAGTATTACCGGTCACAACAGGAGTTTCTATCTGTAGATTTCCTTGTACATAGTAATACATTTTCTGCTCTTTCATATCTATTTCGATATAGGTTGTTCCTATATCCTCTTTTCCCTGCACCCATGCTTTCTGTTTATAGGCAGGTTCATGCACTTCTTTTTTCTTTGCAAGAAAGGCATCCGTCAGATAAGTAATCTCCGCCTGCTGATCCAGTTGATTACCATAGATACCGCCTTCTACGATAACATCCTCTCCTCTGGTTGCCCGGAAAGTCCGAGCCTTACCAACGGTATCATACTCTTCGGCAAGCCTGGAGATATAATCTTCCACCGCCCCTTCCCTAAGCTGCAGCTCGCCATTTTCATCTAACAGAAAACTGCCAGCCGCATCGGTCTCAATCCAGTCGCAGACGATAGAGGCATCAATCGGAACCTGTTCTTCTCCCATCTGATAAACAATCCCACATTGTTGAAAATCATCCAGTTTATCCCAAAGCGCCAGGGTTTCCTTCATCTGCGCCGTAAGCTCCAGATCATGATAGCAACCCTCATCCTCCAGCGATACTTCGTTTCTTGATTCTTCAATAGCAGCCACAACAATATTTCTCGCTTTCTCGACATTCAGTACCGAAGTACGCTCATTCAGAAGCTCATATCCCTGATTTGTCTTGATAATGGCTACATTCAGATTGTCCGTTTTTTCCTGTTTTTCTGCCAGGAAGGGAATTGTATCCATAGATGCTTCCAGAAGCTTCTTATCATAAGAGACCACCGGAGTAAGCTTTGTGTCCTCTCCGTGTATCAGACTTTCAACCCACATCCAGGAATTCTGTCTTTGCAGATATATTTCCAGCGCTTTTTCAAAATCAAACCGGTATGCTATATCCTGAGCGGAAATAGTATAGGAATTTCCTTCCTTATCACGAATGGTAACCCCCTCATATGTGAAATCCTTCACAAGTTCCTCATTCACTTCTTCAATACTTTTTCCTGTGCAATAAACGCCATTGATCCAGGTACCGTATTCAAATGCATTGTGATAATAAACTGCCAGTCCGATGTAGGTTCCCATCAGACTGACCATGATGATACTAAATAGGATCATCAAATGTTTTACTATTTTTTTCCTCATTGGACGCTTCCTGTCATCTTAAATTCAATTCATCTTCTGTTATTTTATCCGATAGGAATATCTGTCATGAAACATTATTGTTTCTCCAAATCTCCTGCATCAAAGGCCTCACTGATCGGTGCCCCTGCCGGAACCATAGGAAATACTTTATCATCCTCAGGTATCATACAGTCTAAAAGTACCGGTTTCTTCAAAGCAATCGCTTTCTCGATAGCCGGTGCCACTTCTTCCTTCTTTGTGACACGGATTGCTTCACATCCTAAGCCTTCTGCGACTTTGCAGAAATCAACCCCATCATCCAATACTGTCTGTGAATAACGTTTCTCATAGAATAATGTCTGCCACTGCCTTACCATACCAAGCACGTGATTATTGATGACCACCTGAATGATTGGTATATTATAGCGGCTGGCTGTAGCAAGTTCATTCATATTCATACGGAAACAACCGTCACCGGCTATATTAATGCATATTTTCTCCGGCTGCCCCATCTTAGCACCAATGCAGGCTCCAAGTCCGTATCCCATCGTCCCGAGGCCGCCGGAGGAAAGGAATGTACGGGGCATAGAATATTTATAATACTGTGCAGCCCACATCTGATGCTGTCCCACATCAGTTGTTATAAGTGCCTCTCCATTAGTCACACGATCAATCTCTTCCATTATATAAGGGCAGGATAATACAGAATGGTCATAACTGAGAGGGTATTTCTCTTTCATTTCTGCAATATGTTTCATCCACTCCTGATGATCCTGCTGTGCAAGCTGTTCATTTAGTCTTGACAATACTTCCTTAAGGTCACCTACGACGGAGACATCCGTTCTAATATTCTTATTGATCTCTGCCGCATCTATATCAATATGTAACACCTTGGCATTCTCTGCAAACTTCTTAGGGTTTCCAACTACACGATCTGAGAATCTGGCACCCAGGGCAATCAGGAGATCACATTCACTGACTCCGAAATTAGACGTTTTTGTACCATGCATACCGATCATGCCGGTATATCTGTCATCATGTCCGTCATAAACACCCTTGCCCATCAAAGTATCACATACCGGTGCATCTACTTTCTGTGCAAATTCTCGCACCTCTTTATAGGCACCGGAAATCACAGCTCCACCGCCTACATAGATAAAAGGCTTTGTGGCATTCCGGATTAATGCAACCGCATTTTGAATATCACTCTCTGTATAGTGCACCTTCTTCTCTTTGACTGCGAGCTCCTGTTTTTCATATTCACAAGTATTTGCTGTCACATCCTTTGTAATATCCACAAGTACCGGTCCCGGTCTGCCGCTTCCTGCAATCGCAAATGCCTTGCGAAGTGTCTGTGCCAGAATATTAACATCCTTTACAATATAATTGTGTTTGGTAATCGGCATGGTAACACCGGCAATATCAACCTCCTGAAAAGAATCCTTGCCCAATGCCGGCAGATTCACATTACAGGTAATGGCTACCATCGGTACAGAATCCATATAGGCAGTAGCAATGCCTGTTACCAGATTGGTTGCACCCGGACCGCTGGTTGCCAGACAGACTCCCACCTTGCCGGTGGCCCTGGCGTAACCGTCTGCCGCATGAGCTGCACCCTGTTCATGAGATGTTAAAATATGGTTTATTTCATTACTATGTTTATATAACGCATCATATACATTCAGAATCGTTCCTCCGGGATAGCCGAACACAGTATCTACACCCTGCTCCTTCAAGCATTCCACTACGATTTCTGCACCTGTCAACAACATGTTTTCATCCTCCTGTATACCCTTAGTTATTCTTCGGGATCTCTAATATAGCGCCTCTGTTACCGCTTGTTACCATCTCCCGATATCTTGCCAGGTAACCGCTTGTTACCTTAGGCTCTCTCGGCTGCCACTTCGCCCTACGCGCAGCCAGTTCCTCATCAGATACTTTGACATCCAATTTCATATTCGGAATATCAATACTGATAATATCCCCTTCTTCCACCAGTGCAATCGGACCGCCTACCGCTGCTTCAGGAGATACATGGCCAATGGACGCACCACGTGATGCCCCGGAGAAACGACCGTCCGTGATCAATGCCACACTGGAGCCAAGTCCCATTCCGGCAATTGCAGAAGTAGGATTCAGCATTTCACGCATACCGGGACCGCCTTTCGGACCTTCATAGCGGATAACAACCACATCACCTGCCACAATTTTGCCACCTTTGATTGCAGCAATGGCATCCTCTTCACAATCAAAGACTCTTGCCGGGCCTTCATGCACCATCATTTCTTCCACGACGGCAGAACGTTTGACCACACTGCCGTCCGGTGCCAGATTTCCTTTTAATACTGCAAGACCACCTGTTTTACTATATGGGTTATCTACCGTTCTGATGACTTCCGGATTCTTATTTACAGCATCTTTAATGTTTTCACCAATCGTTGCTCCTGTTACCGTCATACATTCCGTATGAAGAAGTCCGATGTCTGCCAGTTCTTTCATTACCGCATATACGCCGCCTGCTTCATTCAAATCTTCCATATAGGTAGGACCTGCCGGTGCCAGATGACACACATTCGGTGTCTTCTCGCTAATCTCATTGGCAAAAGCAATATCAAAATCAAATCCAACTTCATGGGCAATCGCAGGGAGATGCAGCATGGAATTGGTAGAACATCCAAGCGCCATATCAACTGTTAATGCATTCAGAATGGCGTCCCTTGTCATAATATCCCTCGGACGGATATCTTTCTTCAAAAGTTCCATTACTGCCATACCGGCATGCTTTGCTAATTTAATTCTCTCTGAATAAACCGCCGGAATAGTTCCGTTGCCACGAAGTCCCATGCCTAGCGCCTCTGTCAGGCAATTCATGGAATTGGCAGTATACATACCGGAACAGGAACCACAGGTTGGACATACCTTCTCCTCAAATTCACGAAGTTCTTCGTCCGTCATCGTACCGGCAGCATGAGATCCAACCGCTTCAAACATAGATGACAAGCTTCTCTTCTTTCCATGTACATGCCCTGCCAACATAGGGCCACCGGAAACGAATACTGTAGGCACATTAATACGCGCTGCCGCCATCAGAAGTCCCGGTACATTCTTATCACAGTTAGGTACCATTACAAGTCCGTCAAACTGATGGGCAAGAGCCATACACTCTGTGGAATCTGCAATCAGATCTCTCGTTACCAAAGAATATTTCATTCCGATATGTCCCATGGCGATACCGTCGCACACCGCAATAGCCGGAAACACCACCGGTACGCCACCGGCTTCTGCAACACCCAGCTTTACCGCATTGACAATCTTATCCAGATTCATATGTCCGGGTACGATTTCATTATAAGAACTGACGATACCGATCATCGGCTTTTTCATTTCTTCTTCCGTAAATCCCAACGCGTTAAACAGGCTTCTGTGAGGTGCCTGCTGTACACCCGTTTTCACATTATCACTTCTCATGGTTATTCCTCCGTTTATTATATATATTTTATTTTCTTTTATAAAGGACGAAACTGTCATTTTCATAACAGACCGTCATTGTCTTCTCAATTTCATCCATAGAAAACGCATCCGGTGACATATAATATTTCCATGCATCTTCAGACTCAACACTCCCACAATTCTCTGCCGCTTCCACAAATGCCTTGTTAAACAGCGCATAATCTGCTCCATCCGGGTCATATTGTACTGTTTCTATATTATACATATATTTTAACAGGTATTCCTGGTCACAATCTGTCACACATATTTTCGTATCCTGCTCCGGCTTCATCTGTACAAGTATATCCTCAATAGCCGCATCACTGTCACTATACTGTGCCCGGCTTCCCGGTGATGCCAGAATAGCAATGCACAATCCTCCTGCCAGAAATGTAGCTGCATAAGCGATCTGCACTTTTTTATTCATGTTAAACAACTGTACCAGAACCCAGGTAATGAGCAGTGCTACAGGAATACCAAAATAGGAAAATACACGATAATAAGGAAGGGAAGCCTGTACGATCAGCATAGCGGGTGTTATTAGGAAAGATAATAACAGGAACCATTCAAGCATTCCGCTTTTCCTGATTTCCCTGTGAGAAATCATTTTGCAAATAAGGAGCCCTATACCACAGACAATCACAATGATCAGAGCAACGTCAAAGCCACCATAATAATAATTCAGCAGATTGCGAATCCACCCGACCAAAGCTGTTAGATACCCATTCCTTTCAACGCTCTGTATATAAGGCGTTGCCAGCATATAACTGATGCCGGTTTTCAGCGCCTGAAAGGGTGCATGCAAAATAATGGAAACATGTCCCTGACCATACCAACTGCTTCCCTCTGTTTTAGAAAGCAGATTAGAACCAATTGCCAGCCAGATAACTGCATAAAGCGCTATCGTACAGATTGCACTGATCGCTGCCGCAATCACAAGCTGCCATAGTTCCCGGTTACGTTTCTGTATCAGAAGCAGCATCCCACCGGTTACACAAAGCGGTATCACAAAATACACGCTGCTTGGCAGGGTATAAAGTGCCCACACAACCGCAATGGCGAATATCACATAATGTTTCTTCTCTTCGACACCATCCTGACATATCATTATCAGTTCATACAATGCTATCAGATAAAGGCAGGTTGCAAGTGCATAGCCGCGTCCTTGTACCGCCAATTGATTGACTAACCCCATGGCACTGAAAAAGAACACCGGAACCATGGCAAACCCCTGCGGAAAAAGCTTTTTCCCAATGGCGAACAAAATACCGATGCTAACCAGACTGCTGATCCAAGAGATACCCCGCAGACTGATTGCTGAATTTCCGAACAGATTCAGAAAGCCGGACAATACGGAATACCCCACATGATTATTGGGAAGCGGCCAGTGAATTGCCGCATAAACCGGCCCTCTGCTTATAAAATAATAATATGTATACAATTCATCATACCAGGGAGTCAGTGCAAACATCCGCCAGCCATAATA
>JALETS010000240.1 GCA_022781395.1 Lachnospiraceae bacterium
ATGATGCCATGTAATCCTAATGTAGGGGGTACATCAAAAGGGCATCTGGTTCGTGAAATTGATGCACTTGGCGGAGAGATGGGTAAGAATATCGATAAAACTTTTATTCAGTCTAAGATGCTAAATCAGTCTAAAGGCCCTGCAGTTCACTCTCTTCGTGCACAGGCAGATAAAGCAGAATATTCCAGAGAAATGCGTAAGGTACTGGAAAATCAAGAACATCTGACTATAAAACAGGCGGAGGTATGTGAGCTTTTAACAGAGGATTATTCTGATCAAGAGACTTCCGATTCTGATATTGCTACGAAAAAGATTATCGGTGTCAAAACTTTTACAGGTGCCGTTTACGAATGTAAAGCTGTTGTGCTTTGCACCGGAACTTATTTAAAAGCAAGATGTTTGTGCGGAGAGGCTATTACTTATACCGGTCCAAATGGATTACAGCCTGCCAATCATCTGACAGATTCCCTTCTTAGTCTGGGTGTAGAGATGAGAAGATTTAAGACAGGTACACCGGCAAGAATGGATAAGCGTTCTATTGATTTTAGTAAAATGGAGGAACAGTTTGGGGATGAGAGAGTAATTCCTTTCTCTTTTTCCACAAATCCCAAAGATGTACAGATTGATCAGGTATCCTGCTGGCTTACTTATACTAACAAGGAAACTCATGATATTATCAAAGCTAATCTTGACCGTTCTCCTATATATGCCGGAATTATCGAGGGAACAGGACCAAGATATTGTCCTTCTATTGAAGATAAAGTTGTCAAGTTTGCAGATAAGGAAAGGCATCAGGTTTTTATTGAACCGGAAGGATTACATACAAATGAAATGTATGTAGGCGGCATGTCTTCTTCTCTACCGGAGGATGTACAGCTTGCCATGTACCGGACAGTTCCGGGATTGGAGCATTGTAAAATTGTACGTAATGCTTATGCTATAGAATATGATTGTATTAATCCGAGACAGTTATATCCTTCTCTGGAGTTTAAAGATATTAAAGGTCTTTTCAGTGGAGGACAGTTTAATGGAAGCAGCGGTTATGAGGAAGCGGCAGCTCAGGGACTGATTGCCGGTATTAATGCTGCAATGTCCATTTTTGGAAAAGAACCGATAATATTAGATCGTTCCCAGGCATATATAGGTGTTTTGATTGATGATCTGGTGACGAAGGAAAATTTTGAACCTTATAGAATGATGACATCCAGAGCAGAATACAGACTTTTGCTTCGTCAGGATAATGCTGATTTGAGACTTCGTAAAATTGGTCATGATGTAGGACTTGTATCTGATCAATTATATGAGGATACTATTCATAAGAAGCAATTAATTGACAAAGAGATCGAACGCCTGAAAAATACAGTGATAGGTGCAGCAAAGGAAAATCAGCAATTTTTGGAAGCACATGGAAGTGCTACTTTGAAAACGGGAACCAATTTAGCTGAGTTAATGTGCAGACCGGAATTGTCTTATGAAATACTTGCTGAGATTGATCCAAAGAGAGAACCTCTTCCGGCGGATGTAGTTGAGCAGGTAGAGATTGAGATCAAATATGAAGGGTATATTGAAAGGCAGCTTCGTCAGGTAGAGCAGTATAAGAAAATGGAGAAAAAACGAATTCCGGCTGATCTGGATTACAATGATATAACCAGTCTTCGTTTGGAAGCCAGACAGAAGTTAATTTCTTATAAACCGGTTTCAGTGGGACAGGCTTCCAGAATATCCGGTGTATCTCCGGCGGATATTTCTGTACTTTTAGTTTATTTGGAACATTATAACAGTACAGTCTCGAAACATCACAAAGAATGATATTATAATGTTTGATAAATACGGAGTAAGTTATGGATAAAATAAATTTGGAACAATATCATTTAAATTTCTTTCTGAAAGATTTGGAAGAAATAAATATATCTCTCAGTGAAAAACAATTGATACAATTTATGTCATATTATGAATTGTTGATAGAATGGAATCAGGTAATGAATCTGACAGCAATTACAGATTTTGATGAGGTAATGAAAAAACATTTTATTGACAGTCTGTCACTTGTTAAAGCATATGATGTTTCAAAGACTGTTTCATTGATTGATATTGGAACGGGTGCAGGTTTTCCGGGCATTCCGCTTAAGATTGCTTTTCCGGATCTGGATGTAACTCTTTTGGATTCTCTTAATAAGAGAGTAAATTTTCTTAATACTGTTATTGATCAACTAGGCCTAGAGAAAATCCAAGCAATTCATGGAAGGGCAGAGGATTTTGCTAAGAAAGGAAAGTTGAGAGAACAATACGATGTATGTGTATCCAGGGCGGTTGCGAACCTTTCAACTTTATCAGAATACTGTCTTCCTTATGTAAAAATAGGTGGATATTTTATTTCTTATAAATCAGAGAAGATTGAAGAAGAAAAAAAAGAGGCAGAGCATGCCATTTCCGTACTTGGTGGGAAAATTGAAAACCAGATTGCATTTATGATTCCAAATTCAGATATTTACAGAAGTTTATTTATTGTACGTAAAGAAAAGGAGACACCAGCTAAATATCCTCGTAAAGCTGGAACTGCTGCAAAGGAACCTTTATAAATAGGATAGAAAAGAAAAGGTTTACATAATATTATGTAAACCTTTTCTTTTTTAATACTTTTTATTATTAGGTTATTAAAGAAACATATCAAGTTGTTCCAGTATAGCATCCGGTGCTTCCAATTGAGGAAGATGTTTTGTCCCCGGTATATATACTTCTTCAATGGCAGGATTATAATATTTATAATTTTCTACGGTTACTTCAATATCTTTTTCCTCCTGTCCTCCAATGATCAGAATGCTGTTATTTATCTCTTTCAATTCATGAAGAATATTTGTGTTCATATATTTTGCTATGTAACTGGCAAATGCAAATTTAGCATAATAATTACCATAGTGTGCAGCTTCTAAATAATTGTAGATATATTTCTCTTTTACTTCTTCCGGATGGAAAAAGTAATTTTCTTTAAAAGCTTTCTCCATTGTATGTTTATTATTTAATATATGATATACAAAAGTTCCGAGAATAGGTACCTCAAATAGAAATTTAAGTAAATTAGTCTGCTTGGATGGAATTTGATTTTGTAAATAGAGATTCTGAGGATTAATACAAACAATCTTATTAAAAATCTCAGGATTATTATGGCATGCCATAATAATAAAAGGAACAGATTCTCCCGTTACAATGACAGATGTTTTCTTTCCGATAATATTTTTTACAAAGTCACAAATCATCTGCTCATAAAGATTATTTGTATATGTCATGGAAGGCTTATCTGATAAACCATATCCCAATAAATCAATGGAGTAGATTTCATGTTTTTCTGTCAGATTATTAATTAACCGATGATATTCATAATTGGAACTTCCTGCTGACAGATCATGAACAAGCAAAAGTGGACTACCATTACCCTTCTTCTGATATCTGATTTTACCAAAGCGCCATTCATAATAATAGTTTTCTGAGTTGGCTAATAAATTCTTAACAGTACATAGCGAAGTATGAACTCTATTTATGATATGAATTGTTGCTATAGATGAACCTATTAAAATTGCAGTAGTCGTAATTTTTTTATTCATATAGATAATTTTGCCTTTCTTAATAAAGTGCTTTTCTTTTAATGTAATTATACTGGATATTTTAAATGATTACAAATAAAACCTTTCCTTCTATAAAAAATTAGTATATTATTAAGTTATCCTTATTTTCAATTTTTATTGTGTATATTGTGGGTAAATTTATGAACGAAGAAAACTATAAGATTATTAAAGAAATGTATGATGATCTTACAAAAGAATATGCAGAAAAATCTGCTTTGCTTCATGATAAGAAGAATAGAATTCTTGAAATTGATTCCTATGTTGAAAGTATTCTTAGTAAAGAACAGAATGATCTCCAGGTATTTCTCCACAGAAAGGTGGAGGATGTATATCATGATGTTTTGAAAAGAAATTATGATGAAAAGGAAAAGCTTATTTTAGAATGCGATGATATAGAAAAATCATTACAAAAAGAAAAAAACAGATTAGAAAGTTTAGAAGAAGTCATATCTGATGATTCTTTTATGTTGCATGTGAAACAAATTTCTGTCTTAGAAATTCAGGAAAAGGAAAGACAGAGAATTGCAAGAGATTTACATGACAGCTCATTGCAGAATCTTACTCATTTAATCCATAAGGTTG
>JALETS010000270.1 GCA_022781395.1 Lachnospiraceae bacterium
TGCCCTCGGCAATGCCCGGTATTATTACCGGTGTGATTCTGGCGGTAGGGCGTATTGTAGGAGAATCGGCAGCACTTTTGTTTACGGCAGGAAGCGGCTATTTGTTACCCAAGGCAGGAGCAGGGCTTTTTCATAAGATTCTGGAATCAGGTGGTACACTTACCATACAGTTATACCTGAGTATGTCAAAGGCACAGTATGACGTGGCATTTGGTATTGCAGTAGTTCTTTTGTGTGTTGTACTGGTAATTAATTTTCTGACGAAGTTCCTGGCAAAGAAATTAGACGTGACGGAACGCAAATAGTAGAACGGAATGTGAGAGGAATCGTCTGTCCGACATAAAATCCGGGCAGGCTTAGAGGAAATAGATATATGGAAAATGCAAAGATAAGCACGAACAAATTGAATTTATATTATGGCAGTAATCATGCACTTAAGGATATTGATATGCAGATTCGTGCCAATGCGGTAACTGCTTTTATCGGACCGTCAGGATGTGGTAAGTCTACTTTTCTTAAGACACTTAATCGTATGAATGATCTGATTGACTGTGTCAGGATTGAGGGCAATGTCTATTTGGATGGAGAAGATATTTACAGTCCCAAGGTAGATACTACGGTATTACGTAAGCGGGTGGGAATGGTATTTCAACAGCCCAATCCTTTTCCGATGAGTATCTACGATAATATTGCTTACGGACCCAGAATCCATGGAATCAAGAACACAGCGAAGCTGGATGAAATCGTGGAGAACAGTCTCAGAGGAGCAGCGATATGGGATGAGGTTAAGGACAGACTGAAGAAGTCGGCACTGGGCTTGTCCGGCGGACAGCAGCAGAGACTGTGCATTGCCCGTGCACTTGCGGTAGAGCCGGAGGTTCTTCTGATGGATGAACCGACCTCAGCACTTGACCCAATTTCTACGTTGAAGGTAGAGGAACTGATGATAGAGCTGAAGAAGAAATATACCATCGTTGTTGTAACGCATAATATGCAGCAGGCAACACGTGTGTCGGATGATACGGCGTTCTTTCTGGTAGGTGAGGTTGTGGAATTCGATACGACTGATAATCTGTTTTCCAGACCCAGAGATAAGAGAACAGAAGACTATATTACCGGAAGATTCGGTTAGAGAAAGGGGTGGGAGTATGTCACCAAGAACATTATTTGAACATGAACTGGGACAGCTTAGAGATGATCTGAAGAAAATGTGTTTTCAGGTAGAGGCTGTTTATGATAGATTATTTTCGGCCATGGCGGTAAAGGACGGAGAGACAATTTTTAATATCTTAGAGCAGGACAGAGTCGTTAAGGATATGGAAAAGAGCATTGAGTCCAGATGTCTGTCTCTGATCACCAAACAACATCCGATTGCCAGGGATCTGCGTACTGTATCGGCAAGTCTTAAGGTGGTTACAGATATTAAACGGGTTGGAGATATCGTGACGGACATGGCAGAGTTGATTATAAGATTACAGATGAAAGACGTGTCAATATATTCTGAGAATCTTCCACTTATGATCAAAGAGACAAAGGCGCTTCTTCACAGTGCAGTCGGTGCTTTCTTAAGACGTAATCAGGAGGAGGCAGAGAATGTGATTGCCGGAGACGATAAGGTGGATGATCTCTTTAATAAAGTAAAGGATGATCTGGTAGCGCATCTGAAGGAAGGAACTGCTAATGCAGATGACTGTATCGATATTCTGATGATTGCAAAGTATCTGGAGAAGATCGCAGATCATGCCGTTAATGTGGGCGAGTGGGAAATTTTCCAGGAAACAGGGAATATGAGCGATACGAGGATCTTGTAAAGAAGGGATGACTTTACTTAGATTTTACATTGTTTTTACATAAGGCTGATAGTGACAGGGATAAATCCATGATAATTTCAAACCATATAATTGAAAATATGTTAGAATATAGCTGTATGTAGTCGATGCGGTGTGCAGGAGGTAATCATGGATTTTTTCAGTATACTTACGATGATAGGCGGACTGGCTCTTTTCCTATATGGAATGCATGTCCTGGGAGAAGGATTATCCAAGGCCAGTGGCGGCAGAATGGAGCAGGTTTTAGAAAAGCTTACCTCCGGTAAATGGAAGGCTGTCTTATTGGGAGCAGGAGTTACGGCAGTAATTCAGTCTTCTTCGGCAACGACGGTCATGGTGGTTGGATTTGTCAATTCCGGTATTATGAAACTGTCCAATGCCATTGGTGTCATCATGGGCGCCAATATTGGTACTACCATTACTTCATGGTTGCTGGGGCTGACAGGTATTGAAAGCGATAATTTCTTCATACAGTTGTTAAAACCTACATCTTTTTCTCCGGTTCTCGCCATTATAGGTGTAGGCTTCTTGTTGTTTTCCAAAAAGGATAAATATAAAAATGCGGCAACCATTATGATTGGATTTTCAGTGCTGATGTTTGGTATGGAAACCATGTCAGATGCAGTGAAGCCGTTGGCTGATGTGCCGGAATTTAGAAATTTCCTTCTTGTATTTTCCAATCCGATTTTGGGTATGATTGCGGGTCTTATCCTGACGGCGATCATTCAGAGTTCCTCCGCATCCGTGGGTATTTTACAGGCTTTATGTGCTACCGGTTCATTGTCCTATGCTACGGCACTACCTATCATCATGGGACAGAATATAGGAACCTGTGTAACCGCTTTGCTGTCCTCTATAGGTACTTCCAAGAATGCAAGAAGAGCGGCTATTGTGCATTTGTATTTTAATTTGATCGGTACAGTAGTGTTTATGATAGTATTTTACAGTCTGAATGCGCTGATTGGTTTCTCCTTTATGAATGTTTCGGCGGAACCTTTTGGAATTGCTGTCATACACACAGTCTTCAATGTGTTTGCGACCTGCCTGTTACTGCCTTTCTCGCAGTTGTTAGAGAAACTGGCTTATCTGACAATCAAGGAGGATGTATCGGAACATATTGCGGTACGTTATATTGATGAGGATATTAAAGTGTTGGATAGCCGTTTTATGAACAATCCGGCTTTAGCCATGGAGCAGTGCAGACGTGTCATTTTCCATATGGCAGATACGGTAAAACAGTCTTACGAGCAGGCAGTAGGTTTGCTGGAGGGTTATAATGAGGAAGTCGTGTCCGGAGTGGTTCAGATGGAGAAGGATGTGGACCGCTATGAGGATGTGCTGGGAACCTATCTGTTAAAGCTTACCGGAAGGGAATTATCAGAACGTGACAGTCAGGCACTGACGCTATATCTCCAGAGCATTGGTGATTTTGAACGGATTTCGGATCATGCTGTCAGTATTGCTATGTCTTATGATAAAATGGAGCAGAAGGAGATGCATTTCTCCAGCAAAGCCCAGGAGGAATTGAGAATTTTCACAAAAGCAATCCACCGGATCATAGATACTTCTTTTAGAAGTTTTCAGGAGAATGATATCTCCCTGGTTTATGAGGTGGAGGCTCTGCAGGCAGTGGTGGATGATCTGAGCGTGGAGGTAAGAAAACGTCATGTAAAGCGGTTGCGGAAAGGAAAATGTACGATAGAACTGGGATTTCTGCTGTCTGATATCGTGACCGGTTATGAGAGAATTGCCGCTCATTGTGTGCACTTAGTAGTTAATATGGTACAGATACAGGAAGATTCCCTGGAAATGCACGGTTATAATGAAGAAATCAGGGAACAGGATGCAGATAAGCTGCATCAGTTATATGATAGATTTTATGCAGAATATGCGCTGCCGGTTAAAGAGAAAAACAAGAAAGATGTGGAAGACAGGTGAGTGTAGATGAGTACGATCTATATAGTGGAAGACGACCGGAATATCAGTGAGATTGAGAGCTTTTCTCTCAAAAACAGCGGATATGATGTGGCGGTATATGAGAATGCAGGAAGCTTCTATGCGGCATTACAGGATAAAATCCCCAATCTGATCCTGTTGGATATCATGCTGCCGGATGAAGATGGTCTGACTATCGTGGAGAAGCTGCGGGCAGATCCGCTTACGAAGAAAACACCGATCATTCTGGTGACAGCCAAAACCACAGAGATGGATAAGGTAAAAGGACTGGATATCGGTGCGGATGACTATCTGACCAAGCCATTCGGTGTTATGGAGTTGATATCCCGTGTCAAAGCGTTGCTTCGAAGAAGCGGAGAAGATAAGGGAGATAAATGTCTGTCCATCGGCAAGATATTGCTGGACAGTGAGCGACATGCGGTGTATGTGGATAACAAGCACTGTGAACTGACCTATAAGGAATATGAGCTGTTGAAGATGCTGATGCTGCATGCAGGCATTGTGACGAGCAGAGATGAAATATTGAACCGTGTGTGGGGGATGGATTTTCAGGGAGAATCCAGAACGCTGGATATGCATATCAAGACGCTCAGGCAGAAGCTGGGTGATGCCGGTTCCATGATTAAAACGGTTCGTAATGTGGGTTATATACTGGACAATGTGAGCGAATAGGAAAAAGAGAAAGTGAAGAAGAAGATTAACAGACAACTTATGTTGATATCGACATTGGCAGTTGTCATCACCTTATTGTTGATGACAACTGTTTTTTATCGTATCCTGCAGTCCCAGATCATAGAAGACCTGAAGATATATGCCAATGTGCTTGCACAGGGGGATATATTGGAGAGTCTTCAGTATAATCCGGGGGACTTGAGTAAGGATAATATGCGTATAACGGTTATTGGGGCAGATGGAAGCGTACTTTATGACAGTGATGCGGATGTGGAGACGATGGATAATCATCTGGATCGGCCGGAAGTAAAGGACGCACTGGAATATGGCGAGGGATATTGTGTCCGCCAGTCCTCTACAATGAAAATGAATACCTTCTATTATACAATTCTTTTACAGGACAGAAGCATTCTTCGTGTGGCGAGAGAATCTCATAGTATCTGGAGTATTTTGTACCAGTCCCTGCCGGTGTTTTTGATTACACTGATAGCATTGCCGATTGTTTGTCTGCTCCTGTCACGTTATCTGACGAAGAGTCTGGTATCTCCTATTGAACAGATGGCGGCAGATATGGATCACATAGAGGAAGCCAATGTGTACGAGGAATTGGTACCATTTGCAGAGACGATTAAGGAACAGCATGATGCAATCTTAAGTAATGCAAACATGAGGCAGGAATTTACCGCCAATGTGTCCCATGAGCTGAAAACACCGTTAGCGGCCATTTCAGGATACTCGGAACTGATTGAAAATGGTATGGCATCGGGGCCTGATGTGGTCAGATTTGCGGCGGGTATCCATCAGAGTGCAAACCGTCTTCTTACGCTGATCAATGATATCATCCAATTGTCAGAGCTTGATGTCATGAAAGAGGAGGAACCTTTTGAAGAAGTCAATCTCTATGAACTTGCAAGAGACAGCGTAGAGATGCTACAGATCAGAGCAGAGGAAAGGGACGTGATCCTGACTATGGAAGGTAATCCTTGCCTGATACAAGGCAATAAGCAGATGATAGAGGAACTGATCTATAATTTGTGTGATAATGCTATCTGCTATAATAATATTGGTGGTTCGGTCCGTGTCTCGGTAGGTAGTGAGGCGGACAAGGTAATTCTTCGGGTTCAGGATACCGGGATTGGAATTCCCAAGGAAAGTCAGGAGCGCATCTTTGAGCGTTTTTACCGGGTAGATAAGAGTCGTTCCAAGTCCACAGGGGGAACCGGACTGGGACTGGCGATTGTTAAGCATATTGTAGCGGTACATGGAGCGCAGATTTCTCTTGTCAGTGAAGTGGGCAAAGGCACGGATATTACGGTCACTTTTGACAGTAAAAGATAATGAACAGTACTAAAGTACCAAATAGAAGTTTCATATTGCAATATTTGGAATAATATATTAAAGTAAGACATAAAGTTTGATTTTCAAACGAATATATACATGTGAGAGGAGAATTGTCTATGTGGACAAGAGCGGAATTAAAAGAAAACGCAAAAAAGTTTTTTAAGTTTAACTATTGGAAAATGGTGCTGGTAGCATTCATCATGACGATGATTGGCGGTGGTGGCAGTGGCGCTTCTGCCGGTAGCAGCCAGAGTAATTCTGATGGCATTGGTGGAGCAGGAAGCGCAGATGTTACTGAGATAATGGCATTTATTGTTGCATTTCTTGCTATTTTCCTTGTGGTTATGGTCATTGCATTTGCACTGGATATTTTTGTATTTGAGCCACTTAAGGTAGGCGGTCAGCGGTTCTTTGTAGTCAGCCATTATCAGAAGGCAGAACTGAATGAACTGGGATTTGCATTTACACATTCCTATATGAATATTGTAAAGACAATGTTCTTAAAAAATCTTTATACATGGCTGTGGTCATTATTATTCATTGTGCCGGGTATTATCAAGGCCTATGAATATCGGATGATTCCCTATATTCTGGCTGAGAATCCGGATATTGATACGAAGGAAGCGTTCGCCAGAAGTAAAGAGATGATGACAGGTAATAAGTGGGATGCATTTGTGCTTGATTTATCTTTCCTGGGATGGATTCTGTTGAGTGTTTGTACTTGCGGTATTCTTGCAATCTTCTGGGTAAATCCGTATATGTATATGACAGATGCAGAACTGTATGTGGCATTAAAAGAGATTACATACGGAAGCAGCGGACAGAACTATAATAATGTTGCTGACGGCTCTTTTACACAGAACGGATATCAGCAGTAATATAGTGTTTCAAAAACTGTATTAATCGATATCTTAAACTGAATATGGTAAAATGGAAAATCTGCCGGAGATAGCTTCGGCAGATTTCTTTTTATGTAATAGGAAATTGCTCGTATGTAGTGAGAAGAAAGTTTCGCTGCAGAGCGAAACTTTTTTATGCCAGAAAACAGTATAAAATGTTGCGACAGGAGAAGCAATGTGATAGCATTAAGTAACATATCTTTTATTGTGTGTTGTAATTAACTATAAAAAACATATGATGAGGGGGAAGACAGATGAAAAAAAGTATCGGTAGAAAAGTA